>JACCQV010000766.1 GCA_013813945.1 Deltaproteobacteria bacterium
GGGCGTTGACGAGAAGGGGGCGTTGAACATCGGGCTGGACTACACCCTTGGCCTGTCGAGCGGTGTCGTCATCACCCCCGACGACATCCAGGGTGGGTCTGAGACGCAGACTCACACCGCGATGTTCCGGGTCGAGTACGTCCCGATCGAGAAGCTCGCCGTGGACCTCGCCCTGCCGCTGATCGCGATCAAGTACACGGGCGAGATGGAGCACATGCCGCCCGGCGAATGGGACGACGGTGACCTCCACGCCGCGATCCAGGATCTGGAGATCGGGGCAAGCTATGCCCTGCTCTCAGAGCCACTCCACATCACGCCGCGGCTGGCGTTCATCATCCCGATCATGGACTACCCGACGCAGGGCTTCGCCGCGATCGGACGTCACCTCAAGCAGGTCCAGCTCGGCGCCACGCTCGCCCGCTCGCTCGACCCGATCGCCCCCAACCTGTTCTTCCAGGGCAGCTACCACTTCACGCTCTCGGAGCGCTTCGACGAGACGGCGGAGACCGAGGACATCCAGCAGCATCGAAGCAACCTGGGCTTCATGATCGGCTACTTCTTCCTCGACGGCGCGCTCTCGATCGGTCTCGCGACCAACATCCAGCGGTATCACGGTGGCGTCAAGTTCGAGACGTTCGACCAGTACACGCCCGACCAGCAGATGTTCCACGATGCGTTGCTCGACGAGGACTTCATCTACGTCGGCGGCGATGTGAACTACCAGATCAACGACAAGCTCTCCGTCGGCGTCCTCCTCCGGTTCTTCGTTCACGGCAGCAGCACGCGCGACCAGAACCTGTACGGCCTGAGCTTCGGCTACAAGGTCCTCTAGCTCCATGCTGGTCAGTTGAGGTCGTTCGTGCACGTGCACGTGCACGTGTCACGTCCACGTCCACGAACAGGCAACCGGGCCAAGACGCAGCCGATGGGTGCGGCATGCTCGACTACGAGAGGCTCGACGTCTATGCAGCGCGCGATCTGAAGTGCCACCCATGTACCCGGTTTGCACCGGTACGGTACCGGAGTCGGACCTGGCTGCGGCCAAGCAGCTCCTGCTCCGGGTGGTCGGCATCTGAGCAAGCTCTGCCGATGATCGTGGACGTGTACGAGCACGTGACACGTGCACGTGCACGACGCCGGAACGCGCTACCTGACCAGCATTGCCTCTAGCTCGCAGCGCCGAGCAGTCGCTCGTCGAGCATGCTCGTCACCGCGCGCTCGAATCCGCTGACCGCCCGGTCGATTTCGTCGTCGTGGTGGACGGCGCTGATGTTGTTCGCGAAGTCGAAGTCGAGTCCCTCGCTGAACATCGCGAGGCGCAGCAGCCTGGCGAGCCGCGGATCACCCGATAGCTCCGCGTGGCGGCCGACGGGGATCTCGGTCGTGTCGCCGAACGGCCACGCCTTCAGGCAGAAGTGCACGTGCGATCCGGCTCCGAACACCCGCGCTGCCACACCTCGGCGGACGACCACGTCATTCATCGCGGTGCGCAGTCGAGCTCCGTAGGCGTTGATGTGCTGCTGCACGCGGCCATCGCGCAGCTTACGCAGCGTGGCGACACCGGCGGCGCAGGCGACGGGAAACGCATTCCAGGTCCCGAAGTGCGCGACGAAGGTCGGAGCACCCGCCTTCATCTGATCCATCAGATCGGCGCGTCCTGCGAGCGCGGATCCGGGGAGTCCGCCGAACAAGGTCTTCCCCAGCGTCGTCAGGTCGGGGACGATCCCTTCGAGGCCCTGATAGCCGCCCGGTGCGAGCCGGAACCCGGTGACCATCTCGTCGAACACCAGGATCACGCCGTGGCGGCGGGTCAGCTCGCGAACGCCGGCGACCCACTGCTTGGTGGTGGGCAAGGTACCGTGCATTCCGCCGGCCGGCTCGAGCAGCACGCACGCGATGTCGTCTCGCTCGGTGAGCGTTCGCTCGAGCGCGCCGAGATCTCCGGGCGGCAGGACCACGCGCGCGGAGCTCGAGGCGCGGGGCAAGCCGTGGCTCGCCGGGGCATCGTAGGGCGGGCGCAGCGCGGCGAGCCCCTGGTCGTGCCACCCGTGATAGTGGCCTTCGAACCTGACGTGAACATCACGTCCGGTCGCTGCACGCGCGACGCGGAGCGCCAGATCGACCGCCTCGCTGCCGGTACCGGTGAACCGCACCCGGTCCGCGGATGGAATCATCTCGCACACGAGCTCGGCGAGCGTGACCTCGGGCTCCGAAGGACCGGCGAAGTGCGTGCCGAGCACGAGTTGCGCCTGCATCGCCTCGAGGATCTCGGGATGGTTGTGCCCGAACATCAGCGAGCCGTGGCCCATGCAGAAGTCGATCATCTCCTGACCGTCGACGGTCCACTTGCGGGTGCCGGCGGACCGAGCATAGAACGGGGCGAACGGCTGGAAGTCTCGCGAGATCTGCGAGACCCCACCGGGGCTCACGGCACGCGCGCGTTCGGCGAGCCGTTGCGAGCCCGGGTTCTGCGCGAGGTACCGCTCCTCGATCCGCGTCGCGGTCACGGCTCTTTCGTGAACGTGGGCATGAGCCCGCCGCCGAGAGTGATGTTGATGAGCGGCGTCGAGCTGACGCGCACGAGCCCACCTGCGTAGCGGCCGCCGAACACGAACGGGTTCCAGTTGTAATACTTGTGATTCCACGCGACGGACTCACCCTCGACCTCAGGCAGCTCCATGGTCGGAACTTCGAGGTACTCCTGCGCGATCCAGACCTCGCGCCGCGACGCTTCCATCGCATCCGCCCAGGCGGACTGCGTCGACACGCCCGGCAGGATCACGTTCATTCCCGCGTGGCTCTCGCTCTTCTTCAGGGCCCACCGCGTCGGGCTCTCCTTGACGGTGTCGCGTGCATCCTGGTTGTCGAGGAGCAACGTGCGAGGCACGAGGTTGGCAGCGCCGCTGAGCGCCAGCGGCAGATCGCGAGACATCGCGATCTGCGAGAGCACCGACTTCACACCGGCGAGGTACGACCGCATGGGGTTGACCATGCAGACCTTGCCGTCGCGATACGCCCTCAGCAGTGGCTCGACCTCGGTCTGCCGCGCGATGATCTCGGATGCGAGCGTGCGGCGATAGACGAGATCGACGCGCCGCCCGTTGATCCGCAGCTCGCCATCGACGAGCTGGAACGCGCGCGGATCGCAGACGATCGTCGGTGCACCGCGTGCCTCGAAGTGCTCGGCGAGACGCATGTGCTCGTAGCGCGTCTTCTGCGCCTCCCAATCGACGATCGCGATCGTCGGCGCCTTGTCTCGCCCGCCGTACTCGGCGTAGCAGGCAAGCAACGTCTCGAGCAGCATGTCGGCGGCGGATGCTGGTCTCGCCTCCGCGCGAAACGAGGCGAAGGCGTCCATCTCGAAGAGGCACTCGGCGACGATGTCGAGGAACATCATCATCGCGGGACTGTCACAGTTGAGCTCGACGAACTTGAGGTCGGCTCCGCTCGGGATCCCGTCGGGGCGACACAGCACGCAGCCGCGCTGATATCCAGGATCGACGCTGATCAGCTCGATCGCATCGCGACCCAGCCCCATCGATCTGTAGAACTCGGGCTCGGCGACGAGCCGGCGTGACAGGTGCTCCGCCGCAGCGATCAGGAGCTCGGCCTGACCGGCCCAGCGCTGGATCTGACCGCGGCCCGCGATGAACGCGTACGCGTAGGTAGGCAACAGTCCGTCACCGAACAGAATGCCGCGCGAACGCAGCATGTCCTGGAGCTGCGCCTCGCAACGCCGCAGATTGCTCGCGGACTGGAACAGATCTTCGAGAAACGCGGCGCGACGAGTGGCCATCAGGCAGTGGCCCGCGCATGGAGATCGTGACCGTCAGCAACCAAACGTTTGTGATTCATGGGTACTAGGGCCTCGGCCACGTGCCGAAAGAACAGGAGGCCCCACCTCAACCTATCATGACCGGCCGGCGCGCAGTCAAGACAGCCAGGGCGCCGGGAAGGACCGTTCCAATCTTGCTGCGATGGATTCCTTGCGGAGTGCGGTCGGCTCACCTGCGAGAGGTTCGTGTCGATCGATCTCAGATCATGGGTTACGCGCTATGCTGGATGACATGCGGGCATGGCTGTTCGTCGCGCTATGGATGATCTCGGGCTGCGGCGATGATGGTCCGCCGGTCCAGGAGGAACGCACCTGGCAACTCGTCGGTGAGGGCCGTCCGTCGTCGCTGCTGTCCGTGTGGTCGTCGAGCATCAACGACGTCTGGCTCGTCGGCGGCCGCGAGGGTCTCGGGCTCGGACCGACGGTGTTCCACTTCGACGGAACCGCGTGGACGAAGCGCGACACCGGTCTCGTCAACGTCGATCTCTGGACGGTGTTCGGGTTCGCCAATGGCGACGTGTTCCTCGGTGGCTCGAACGGAACGCTGCTGCGCCATCGCAACGGCGCCTTCGAGAAGCTGACGACGCCCGCGACCGACATCGTGTTCGGGTTGTGGGGCAACTCGGCCGACGACGTCTGGGCCGTCGGCGGTCAGACGGCGAGCCGTCCGTTCGTGTGGCGGTTGCAGGGCAGCGCATTCGTGGCGCAGACCGGCATCCCCGCGGGGCTCACCGGCGCCGTCTGGAAAGTGACAGGGCGCGCCGCCGACGACGTGTGGATCTCCGGTTCGCAGGGCTTCGTTCTGCACTGGGATGGTCAAACGTTGGGGAGCGAGAAGGTCGGTGCAAACAGCGAGTCGTTGTTCTCGATCGGCTGTGGCGCCGCACGGTGCATCACGGCGGGCTCGAATGGCTCCAACGGCGTGCTGTACGAGAATGTCGGGCAGGGCTGGACCTCACGCGTCCCGACCCAGGATGGACCGATCTGGCGCGGCATCACGCCGGTGGGTGATCCGCCCTACGTCGTCGGCATGTTCGGTGCGGTCCTCGAGCGCGACGGCGAGACCTGGAAGATCGATCCGCATGGGCTGACGACGGAGGCGCTGCATGCGACCTGGCTCGACGCGGACGGAAATCTGTTCGCGGTCGGCGGCAAGTTCGATCGAGCTCAGACACTCGATGGCGTGGTGATCTACAACGGAACGGCGGAGCTTCCCGCTTTGCCATAGAACGTCATGCAACGCTCGCTGCTCCTTGTATCTGGACCGCTGAAAAGGACGACTGACACATGACCACGGCCCCCTCGGCCCCCTCGGCCCCTCCGGCACCGATCGCAACCGCGATCCAGATCCCCGACAAGTTCGGCTTCTCGCTCTCCAAGCCCGGTACCGGCGGGATCACCGTTCTCACGCTCACCGGCACCCTGAGCGAAGAGTTCGAGGGCCGAAAGGTGGCGGAGTCGATCCGCACGAAGAAGCTGATCGTCGACATGCGCCGGGTTCGCCGGCTCGCCTCATGGGGAATGTCCGAGTGGGTCGACTTTCTGCGGATCACGGCGGAGTGCGATCTCTACCTCGTCGAATGCTCGACCTATGCGGTGAGCCAGATCAACCTGGTGACCGGCCTCCTCGGTCACGCCAAGCTCGTCAGCTACTACGCGTCATATCGCTGTCCTGACTGCACACAGGAGCTCGAGACGCTGTTCTTGATCCCGCGGGATCGTGACAGGATTCGCTCGCTGCCCAACAGCGCGCGAGATTGTCCCAACTGCGGAGGTCGCGCGCGACTCGAGGAATATCCAGCGGCGTTCTTCGACACGATCGCCGATCGCGCGCAGTTCGATCTCGACGACGAGGTCCTCGCCCACCTGCGGGCGACGTACAAGTACGAGATCTCGCCCGACCTGACGCGGTTCCGGGCGTTGCGCCGCGTTCAGAAGGCGTACACCTATCTCAGGCTCTCGGGGAGCGTCTCGTCGATGCCCGGCGAGGTCCTCACGAAGGCCGTCGAGGGCACGACCCTCGTCGATCTCGAGCACATCACGTTCGATCCGGCGCAGGTCACCGCGTGGCAAGCGTTCGTCACGGCCGCGATGCCGAAGGTCAGCTCGCTGCAGCTCGCCAGCTGTCCGCCGGGATTCCTCGAGACCGCCGTCCGTCCAGAGGATCTCACCAGCAAGCTCAAGGTCCGCAGCTTCGCGGTGCTCTACGACTGCGCGACCTGCAACACGACGACGCCGCGCATGGTCGATGTCGCCGAGAACCTCGAGCAGCTCGTGACCGGGATGGCTCCCAAGGGGCGCTGCGACACGTGCAGGACGCAGCTCGTCGCGTCGCTGACGCCCGGGCAGATCACGCTGATGCGCGCGTTGCCGGCGCGGCAGCGCGACCCGGCACTCGACAAGTTTCTCGTCACGATGCGCGAGCTCCCCCCCGACAAGCTCGAGAACGCACTCGCGCTCCCGATCAAGCAAGCCGCACGTCCCGCCGAGTCGGTGCCTGCCGTGCCGCTGGTGTGGGGCCTCCTTGCATTGCTGATCGCGGGGCTCGCCGTGGTCGGGCTGGTGCTCTGGAAGGACCGCAACGCACCCGAGGTCGTGGAGACGAACCCCACCACTGCTGCGATTCCGATCGTCGATCCTCCGCAGCGCCCAGCGTTCACCCGTCCGGAATGGATCATGTCCGACGTGCCGTCGTCGGCGTACTGCCACGACATGATCAACCGGCTGATGTGCGTCGGAATCTCGTCGTACCGGGGAACGCGTGACGAGGCGGTCGCGGAGGCTGGAGATGCAGCCCTCGAGGAGCTCGTGGCGGCGGTTGGCCTCAAGATCGTCAACCCGTTCTTTCAGAACACGGTGATCCCGGGCTACAGCGCCGCTCGCACCAAGGCGTTCTCCGCGCTCCAGGCGGCCGAGCTCGATCGGACGAGCGATGCCGCGGGCGTGGCCGCATATGCGGCTGCCGGCGATGTCGTTCGCCAGGGCCGCAAGCGCGTCGTCGACAACCTCCGGGCGTCCGGCGGCGTCGCCGTCCCCACCCAGCGCTCGGACTGGTACTGGGAGGAGTATGCCGGCGAGGCCGGAAAGAAGGAGACGCTCGTCTTCGTCCGCTACGATGTCAGCATCGACAGCGTGCGGACGCTCGTCGACAAGTACGCCACGACGACGACGGTGCTTGGATCGACGACGGCCATGACCGCGTTTCCCGCACTCAGCTGGCAGCAACCGGACTTCACGGGTGGCGCGTACCTGACCAAGGTCGGCAAACCATTCGACGATGTCGGGCTTGCCGAGCAGCACCTCGTGCTCGCGATCGGCGATCAGCCGCTCAAGGATGCACCGGCGTTCGCGCGGCTTGTCGATGCCGCCAAGGCCACCCGGGAGCTCACGATGACGGTGAAGTCAGGAGATGCCCCTGCCCGTCAGGTCAGTGTTCGGCTCCCCAGGCGGTGATGTGGGTGCGATCGACGGTTGATCGCGGAGCGCTAATCGCCCTCACCCCAAAGGCAGTGGTATCCTCGAAGACGTGAGGCGTGTCTGGATGGCCACGCCTTAGGCGAGAGTGAACATGTCCCGAGACAGCAAGCCGACGAACGACCCCACTTCGACCAGCTCGACGCCGCGCAATGCCGTGGTCGAGCTGGTGACCGCAGGCGATGCGGGACTGGTCAATGTCTCCGGTCTGATCGACGAACGGTTCGCCGGCTTTGGCGCCGTCGGTACGATCAAGGCCCTGGTCATCAACGTCGCCGGCATGACCCGCATGACGTCGTTCGGCGTGCGCCAGTGGCTCAAGGGCATGGACTCGCTGCCGAAGACCTTGACCGACGTGTACCTGCTC
>JACCQV010000778.1 GCA_013813945.1 Deltaproteobacteria bacterium
CTTCGAGCCAGGCGAGCAGACCGAGCCCGAGCACAAGAACGGTGACCGCCGTGATCGCGAGCCTTGGACCCGCCCCGACCCCGGCGAGCTGCTCATGCACGCCAGCCGCCGCTGCCGTCGCGAGGGCGATCAGCACCGGGATCCGGCCGACCCGGCGAAGGTACTCGCCGAGGCCGAGCCGGAGCTCTCCGAGGACCGTAGCCCACAGCACCACGAACGCGATCGGATACCCCACGGCCCACGCGATCGCGATCGCTGTGAAGGTCGTGCCGACGTGCGCAGCGATGAAGAATCCGGTCGACATCGTGACCGCGGCGACGAGCTGATAGCGCAGCGAGAGGCCGGGGAGCCCTACGCCATCGAGCAGCGGAGGCCCGAGATGACCGAGTGCGCGCAGGACACCCACGACTGCGAGGATCCGCGCCGTCGGCGCCGCGATTGCGTACTCGGTCCCGAACATTCCGCCAAGGAGGTCGCCGGCGGCGACCACGATGATGCCGACGACGAGCAACACCACGACGAGGTTCTGGCGGGAGAAGGCGATGAACTGGGCAGCGATCGCTGCACGATCTCGGCGCAGGCGCGCGAAGGTCGGGAATGCGACCACGGTGACGACACCGGATACGAAGCGCACGGGCTCGAGCACCATGTCGTAGGCCGCGCGATAGAGGCCAAGGGCCGCGGGTCCCCACGTGTACGCGACGATCTGGAAGTCGAGGTTCGAGTAGATCTGGTAGAGGAGCTCGCCTCCGGTTGCGCGCAGCCCGAACCGCACGTCGACACCTAGGCTGCGCGGTCGACACACCCAGCGCGGGCGCCACCTCGCCTGCAGCGGCACGCCGATCGCGTAGGTCAGCTCGCGCGCGAGAGGTCCGATCGCGAAGGCCCACAGGCCACCGCCGCCCATCGCAACACCGAGCTTGACGGCGAGCTCGACGGCGTTCGCGACGATGCGGACCGTCGACAGCTCGCGGAAGCGCAGCTCGCGCCGCAGCAACGCGTCGTGCACCGCATAGAGCGGGCGAACCACCAGCATCACGCCGACGACCCGGAACAGCGGGACGATCACCGCCTCGCCGTGGGCAGCGGCGACGAGCGGGGCGGCGCACCAGACGATTGCGTAGAGCGTGAGCCCGCTCGCGCAGCCGAGCCAGAACACGGTCGACTGCCGGTCCTCATCGGGTTGCTCGCGCTGCACGAGCGCCGCTGGCAGACCGGCGTGCCCGATCAGGTGGAGCGCCGCAAAGACCGTGACGACGATGCTGACGGTCCCGAACTCTGCCGTGCTGACCCAGCTCCGCAGGATCAGCACCAGGGCGAGGAGGTCGAACACCGCGACAAGGGCCGACGCGACGGCCACCCACGCGACGCCTCGCGCAACGGAGCGCACGGTCACACCCTGCTCGGCAGCTCCGCGGCGAGTCGAGCGCGATCTACCTTGCCATTGACGGTCATCGGCAGAGCCGGGCGGCAGTAGATGTCGCGCGGGACCATGTAGCTCGGAACACGCTCGGCGAGCTCGGTGCGCAACGACGCTGGAGTCGCCGTGATCCCTGTCCGCAGCACGACGAACGCGGCGAGGGCTTCGCACGCTCCGGCGTGCTGCAGCGGAAGCACGACCGCTCGCTCCACGCTCGGCAGGGCCTCGAGGTTGTTCGCGATGTCCTCGAGCTCGATCCGGTAACCGGAGAGCTTGATCTGGAGATCCAGGCGTCCTCCGAACATCAGCTCACCCTTCTCGTAGTGGCCCGCATCGCCGGTGCGGTAGCGAGTTCCCGAGAAGACACGCGTGGAGAGCTCGGGATCGTGGAGGTATCCCGGGCTGACACACGGCCCATCGATCACGATCTCACCATCGACGATGTGCAGCTGGGTGTCCGGTCGCGGAGTGCCGAGGGGCAGCGAGGCGAATGCGTTCAGCATCGCCTCGTCGACCAGGACGGACGTGACGGCGACCGTGGCCTCCGTGGGGCCATAGAGGTTGAAGACCCGTGCCCGTGGGAATCGCGCGTGCAGCCGTCGCACGCAAGACGGCGGCAGCGTCTCGCCACAGAACAGAAAGCACCTCAGTGCGGGCACGTGTTCCGCATCGAAGGTGCGATCGGCGAGGCACATCTCGGCAAACGACGGGGTGGAGACCCAGACCTCGACGTTCGCCTCGGCCAGCGTCGCGCGCAGCTCGAGAGGATTCTCGATCATGCGCCGGTCGATGCTGAACAGCGTGCCGCCGCTGGTCAGCGAGAGATACAGGTCCATCACCGAGAGGTCGAAGGAGAAAGGCGCCTGGTTGAGGAACCGGGTCGCTCCGCCGAGCGGATGGACGTCACGCGCCCACGCGACGAAGCCGGCGAGGTTGGCGAGCGTGATCTGGACGCCCTTGGGCTCTCCCGTCGAGCCGGAGGTATACATGATGTAGACATTCTCCTCGGCTCGCAGCCGCGCTCGCGGATCCGGACGTTCGCCGCGATGGAGGGCGATCGTCGCATCGAGGTCCGCGCCCGGCGCGAGCACGAGAGCTGCGCGCGAGTGGCGAACGATCTTCTCGATCCGCGCACGCGGCAGGCCAGCGTCGATCGGAACGTAGGGATGCCCCGCCTTGAGGCACCCCAGGAACCCGACGAGCATGTCTGGCTGCTTGTGTCCGTGAACCACGACCGGAACGCCGCGGTCGAGGTGACCCGCGAGATGACACGCGAGTGCATCCGAACGCTCGCGCAGCTCGCCGAAGGTCAGGCTCTGGTCGCGCGAGACATGCGCGATCCGGTCCGACGAGCGCTCCGCCCAGCGGTCGATCAGTGCGACCAGATCGATCACGCGTCCCTCCTTTTGTCGACGATGAACGCGAGCAGGCGATCGACCGAGCGAAGGTTCCCGTCGAACACGTCACGCTGCGTGACTTCGAGACCATACGTGTCCTCGATCCAGGTGATCAGCTCGATCAGGTTGAGCGATCGCACCACGCCGATCTCGAACACGTCGTCCGAATCCCCGAACCGAGCCCCACGGCTGAGCTCCGAGAGAATCGCGCGCAACTGCAGGCGGACGTCATCGGTACTATTCAAGGTGATCTCCCATGCTGGATGGCGTGCGGGGTCCGCTCGCCGAACACGGCGATCTGCGACCCGTAGCCGGCGTACATCACGACAACGAGCACGACGATCCACGTGCGGATCACGCAAAGCGCGGCTCGCGGCAAGCTCGGCGAGGGACGCACGGCCCGCGCCTTCGCCGCACGCGCTTCTCGGATCAAGGCGATCGCGACGATCGCGCACATCATGATGTTCTCGACCACGATGTGGACGTTCGCCGGGTAGATCGAGCCGTAGCGGAAGTAGTGCTTCGGCAGGTGGAATAGAACGCTGCCGACGACGAACACCGAGATGCAGCCCACGATGATCGCGCGCTCGGGCGTACGCCGCAGCCTCATGACCACTGGCAGGTAGAACAGCTCGACGAGCAGATCGCGAAAGTGCGTGTTCCACCGCCGCCAGAACTCGCTGATCGAGGACGCGAGCAGTGGCCGCTGGAAGGAGGGACCGAGCTCAATGCCGAGCAACCGGACCATCCCGACGAGGATTGCCGCGATCGCGCAGACCTCGAGTGCGGCGCTGATCGGATAGGCGGGAAGGCTGTGCAGCGCGATGCCGGCGAGGTCGTGCGCGCGCAAGCTCGCCAGGAACTGTGTGCGAGGGTCATAGACCGCGTGGAGGACCACCGTGACGAGAGTCAGCGCCACGCCCCAGGCGATCATCCGGATCCCGGAGCGCTCGATCGCGACGTCGTGCGCGTCGAGACCTGCGCGAAACCGATCGCAGCGCGGGATCGCGAGCATGTACGGCACGATCACGAAGAACGGCGCGAACACGAAGTACTGCATCACGTCGAGGAGCGGCAGCACGGTGCGCTGCATGCGCACCTGATGGAGCAGCCACGCGATCCGGAACGTGTAGGAGAGCGCGAACAGGTAGCCCCACCGGCCGACATCTCGGTGTGCGTCGAGGAACGCAGGCCACAGGTCCCGGCTGCACGCGACCGCGAGGACGGCGAAGGTCACGAGCGAGAAGGCCAGTCCCCGGCCGGGATGCACTCGTCCCCGTGCGAACACGACCGCGTGGAAGGCCACGACCCACGCGATCGAGCCCGCGGCAAACCATGGATCGAAGAGGCATGCCGTGGCGACCGATCCGATCAGGAGGGCGCTCCGGCGCACGAGGCCGCGGGTCTCGCGCGCGACGACCCACGTCGCCAGGTACGCCGCGAACAGGACGGCGTAGGGCCGTTCGGGATCGAGCTCGCACCAGCCGCGCAGTCGGGTCAGGCCTGCCGCTTCGAGGCAGCACAGGACACCGACGAGCACGCCGACGACGGCGATCCGAGACCTCGACACCTGCACGTCGGATGGGGACGCCGCTCGCGGGAGCTTCGTCACGCGGCGTCAACACATTGCCAGCGTTGGATTTTCACCACTTTAGAAGTCGCGTGACGTTTGCCGGAAGTCTGCCGTCCGGATCGAGACAGACAGGTTACAAAGATCGAGGTGCTGATGCAGGACGAGGTGGTGGAGACGCTGGTGGTAGCTGTCGCAGCAGGCGACGAGGACGCCTGGCAACGGCTGTGGGTCGTGATCGAGCCACAGCTCCTGCGGATCGTCGCGCAGCCACGGTTTCTCGGACGGCTCGGACAGCGCGAGGACGATCGCCGCAACATCGTCGTCGCCGTGATGAGCCGGCTGCGCGCCGACGGGTTGGCGCGGCTCGCGCTCTATCTCGAGTCGCGCATCGCGAATCCGCGGCTGCGGTTCATCAGCTGGCTGCGCGTCGTCGCCAAGCGCGTCGGCATCGACTATCTGCGTGCGCACCCGGACTATGTGCGCCGGCACGAAGCCGACCGCAGCCGACCGGGTGCGTGGGTGGAAGCAGGAACGCTGCCGCCCGCGAGCCAGATCGTCGGCGAGCGGCCGCCGGTCACGAACCGGGGGACGGCGCAGGAG
>JACCQV010000791.1 GCA_013813945.1 Deltaproteobacteria bacterium
GCACCGCGATCACCTGCGCGCGAGGCGCGTAGTGACTGGCGAGCGTACCTGGGGCTGCCGGCGCAGCGAGGTCGGCCTCCGCGAGCGGACCGATGATCGCCTCGATCGCTTCGCGTGCCAGTCCGCCGGGTCGGAGCAGCACGGCCCGGCCGCGCGACAGATCCACGATCGTCGACTCGACGCCGACATCGCACGCACCACCATCGAGCACGTAGTCGACGTCGTCGCCTAGATCGGCGGTCACGTGGTCCGCCGTCGTCGGGCTGACCGCTCCGAACCGGTTCGCACTCGGCGCCGCGATGCCCCCGCCGAACGCACGCAACAAGTCTTGCGCCATCGGATGTGCGGGCACCCGGAGGCCGACCGTCTCCGACCCTCCGGTCGTCGCGAGGGACACCCGCGGACCGCGTGCGAGGATGATCGTCAGCGGGCCCGGCCACGCTTCGGCGGCGAGTCGTCGTGCGGACTCGGGGACGTCGATCGCCCAGTCCGAGAGGCGCGCGTCGGGCGCGAGGTGCACGATCAGCGGATGCGCGCGCGGCCTGCCCTTCGCGGCGAAGATCCGCGCGACCGCGGCATCGCTCGACGCATCCGCGCCGAGGCCGTAGACGGTCTCGGTCGGAAACGCGACGAGCCCACCGGCCCGGAGGACGCCGGCCGCGGTCGCGATGTCAGAGCCGCGCTTCACCGGCGCAGTCTACTACTCGGGAGCAGCGGCGGCGCGTGCCGCGACCGTGCGTGCGATCTGCCTGTCAGGGCCGCGCCGCCACCGCCCGAGGCCTGTCCGACTTTCCGCAACCCGCAGACGACCCTACACGCGCGGCCGCGTCGCCGCGAACGACGGACGCTCCGCCCACGCGGCGCGCACGCTCTCGACAGCCCCGGCTCGCTCGGTCGGGTACGCCTTGCGAAAGTCCATCCAGTCGAGCCCGCACACGAGCGTGATCTCCGGCAAGCCAAGTCCTTCAGAGAAGCCGCGGCGATCCGGCGCGAGCTGCGTGCCGAGCCACGCGAAGATCGCATCGGCGCGATCGAGCTGACGCGTCGCGTACGGCGTGCCGTCGATCGCGACGCCATCGCGCCGCAGGTAGAAGAGCTGGATCACCGCGTCGAGAGCCGCGTCGATCGCGTTGACGAGATTCGCCTCGCGAAACGGCTCGCGGGTCCCGGCGAGCCCGCCGAAGCCACGATACGCGGTCATCCAGTCGATGATCACGCGGGAGTCGAACAGCGTCGCGTCGTCTGCGATCGCGACCGGCACCTTGCGGATCGGCGTCACCTCCCGGAGCGCCGCTTGCCCCGCGTCGGTCGCGGTGTCGACGCGCTCGAGCTCGATCCCGATCTCGGCCGCCACGATGGCGACGCGGCGGACGAACGGCGATGTCGTGGTCCCATAGAGCTTCATGCGGAGGAACCTACGCGATACGCTCGCCGCGTGCAGGTGTTCCTGATCCGCCACGCCGCCGCGGTCGACGAGACCCTCGTGCTCCGCGATCCCCACCGTCACCTCACCCCGCATGGCCGCACCCAGGCGCGTTCTCTCGGTGATCGTCTGCGCTGGCACGACTGCACGCCCACGTACGTGTGGTCGAGCCCGCTCGTTCGCGCGATCCAGACCGCCGAGCTCGTCATCGCCGGCATCGGCGGCACGATCGCCGTCGAGGTCGATATGGACCTCGCCCCCGATGGCTCGGCTCGCGAGCTGGTGGCAAAGCTCGGCCACGTCGCGCCCGACGCGCACGTCCTCCTCGTCGGTCACGAGCCATCGTTGTCGGGCATCGGGGGCCTCCTCGTCGGTGACTACTTCAAGGCGCTCGACAAGTCGGAGGCCGTCCGGATCGACCATGGCAAGCTGCGCTGGCGGTTCGCGTGGAACGCCGAAGCTCCCGCCCTGTTCAAGTAGCGTTACATTGAGATCATGATCGACGCCGCCGTTCGCCAGCGCATCGAGATCGTCGAGGGCGACATCACCCGGCTCGAGGTCGACGCGATCGTCAACGCCGCAAACACCTCGCTGCTCGGCGGTGGTGGCGTCGACGGCGCGATCCATCGTGCCGCGGGCAAGGAGCTCCTCGCGGAGTGCAGGACGCTCGACGGCTGCAAGACCGGCGAGGCAAAGCTGACCAAGGGCTACAAGCTGCCCGCGCGCTACGTGATCCACACCGCGGGCCCCGTCTACCGCGACGGCCGCTCGGGCGAGAAGCATCAGCTCGCGTCGTGCTACCGCAAGAGCCTCGAGCTTGCGCGCGAGCACCAGATCCGGTCGATCGCGTTTCCGGGGATCTCGACCGGCGTCTATCGCTACCCGATGCGCGAGGCCGCCGATGTCGCGGTCGCCGCGATCGCCGGCGAGCTGTCGCGTCACGAGCTGCCGAACCGGGTGATCCTGTGCACGTTCAACGCGGAGGCGACTGCAGTCATGAACGCGGCGCTCGCAGCGGCCGTGGCTGCGCCCTAGCCTAGAGGCCGAGCCAGCCGAGGACGCCGAGCGCACGCTCCGCATAGAGCACGCCGAACACGACGACGAGATCGACGGCGGTGATCACGGCGCCGTAGCGCAGGAAGCGCCAGAACCCGATCTCGCCGCGCGGTCCTGCACCCTCCATCACGATGATGTTCGCGACGCTACCGAACAGGGTCAGGTTGCCGGCCACGGTCGAACCGACGGCGAGCATGATGAAGCCCCACGTGGGATCGGGCATCTGCGGGACCCAGCTGACGGCGACGAGCACGAGCGGAACGTTGGACACGATATTGGAGGCGACGACCACGAGGCCGAGGAACGCCATGTCACCGAGGACATCACCGCGCGCGATCGCTGGCTCCACTGCCACGAACAGCCGGGTCAGCACGCCGGTGTGAGCGACGCCCGCGACGACCACGAACAGGCCCGCGAAGAACACGAGCAGCTGCCAGTCGACGAACGCGAACGCTTTCTTCGGCGGCGTTCGCGCGATCAGCATGAGCCCCGCGGCCGCGCACATCGCCGCGCCAGCGAGAGACACGCCCGCAAAGGCGAGACCCGCGAACGTTGCGAGCGCTGCGAGCGACTTGAACGCGAGTGGCTTGTCGACCGCGGGCCGTGGCGGCGAGCGCTCGACGAGAGGACCGCGAGGCAGCTGGTGCCGGAACAGCCACGCGATCACGGCCGCGTTCGCGGCGAGGCACGCGATGCCCGCCGGCAGCGTGAACGCGAAGTACTGAGCGAAGCCGATCGTGTCCTGGGCGGCCGCACCGACGATCATGTTCTGTGGATTGCCGCTGAAGCTGACGAGGCCGCCGACGTTGGCAGCCGAGGCGAGCGCCAGCAGATATGGCAGCGCCGGGAGCCGCGCCTCGACCACGACGGCGACGACCAGCGGCGTCAGCAGCACGCACACGGTGTCGTTGAGCAGCAGCGCCGAGAGGCCGCCGACCGCGAACGTCAGACCGAACAGCAGCGAGTGGGCCGAGGTCGCACGCGTGAGGACCAGATAGGCGGTGAGCCGGAAGAAGCGCGCCTCGGCGAGGTACGCGGCGATCAGCAGCACGCCGAACAGCAGCACCACGACATGGAGATCGATCGCCTTCAGCGCGAGCTCCATCGGGAGCCCGCCGACGACGACCATCGCGACCGCACCGACCACGGCGCCGGCGGGTCGATCGAGCCCGATCCAGTGGAGCTGACGGCTCGCGATCACCAGGTACGTCACGCAGAAGACGACGAGGGATCCCACCACTGCGACACTCACGATACGCCGAGTCCGCGCCGGATCAGGCATTGCGAGGGGACACCTCAGACCGAAACCCGTCTGATGGCGTTGGGGGTCTCATGAACCGACGCTGGCTGATCACGTTCTCCCTTCTGGCCCACACCGGACTCGGTATCGGGCTGTTCGCCGCCGGGGTGTGGCACATCGAGCGTCTCGATAGCCCGAAGCTCCAGTTCGTGATTGGCGTCCCGCTTGCGCATGGCGCGATTGCAGAGGGCGGGTCATCCGCGGCCGCTCCCGAGAAGCCGCGAGAGAAGGAGAAGAAGAAGCGCGTGGTCAAGGATGCCCAACCCCAGCCCAGGCGGCCCGAGGCCCCCGAGGTGGCGATGATCAGCGACAAGCGAGGTGAGGGCGACGGCGACGGCAAGGGCTCGGCGACGGGCGACACCGACGGTCCACCCGGGGGTGAGCGCTGCGACGATCCGATGGGCTGCACCGACGGGACGAGCGGTACGAGTGGCCGCAGCGACCCCGTGTGCGGCAACGGCGCCACCGACGGCGGCGAGACCTGCGACGACGGCAACCTCACCGCCGGGGACGGCTGCTCGGCGACGTGCAAGGTCGAGATCAAGACGCAGTTCGTGGCGCCGACGGTGCTCCAGGGCCTGCGCGTCTCGGGCGAGACCCAGGTCCACGCACCCGATACGGTGAAGACGATGATGCTGCGCGACGGCCGAGAGCGGAGTTCGGGCACGCTGAAGCTGTGCATCGCCACCGACGGTGGGATCTCGTCGGTTTCGGTCGCTGCATCGACCAAGTACGATGCGTACGACGCCAAGCTCGTCGCCGCAGCCCGCGCCTGGCGCTACAAGCCGTACACGGTCAACGGCACGCCGATGCCCGTCTGCGGGATGGTCACGTTCGTCTACACGATCCGATGATGCGTTATTGTCCCGGGGCTTGAGCGACCTCGCGATCGACGTCAAGGAGCTGACGAAGACCTACCGGACCCCACTGGCTCGGCGGAAGGTCGAGGCGCTGCGTGGCGTGAGCTTCACGGTCGAGCGCGGTCACATCTTCGGGTTCGTTGGCCCCAACGGTGCGGGCAAGACCACGACGATCCGGACCTTGATGGGCCTGATCCGCCCGACCACCGGGTCCGCGAAGCTCCTCGGCCACGCGATCCCGAGTCGCGAAGCCCGGTTCAAGGTCGGCTTCCTCCCCGAGGCGCCGTACTTCTACGACTACCTCACCGTCGGCGAGCTCCTCGACCTCGCAGGGCGTCTGTTCGGGCTCTCCGCGAGCGTACGCAAGAAGCGCGCGGGCGAGCTGATCGCACGCGTCGGTCTCGAGCGTGCGCAGTCGCAGAGCCTCAAGAAGTTCAGCAAGGGCATGCTGCAGCGCGCCGGGCTGGCGCAGGCGCTGATGAACGATCCCGAGCTGGTCGTCCTCGACGAGCCGATGTCCGGGCTCGATCCGATCGGCCGCAAGGAGGTCCGCGATCTGATCGTCGAGCTGCGCGATCAGGGCAAGACGGTGTTCTTCTCGACCCACATTCTGAGTGACGTCGAGGCGATCACGGATCGCGTCGCGATCATCGCGCGTGGCCAGCTCCAGGCACACGGCACACCCGCGGAGCTCGTGCGCCGCACGATCCTCGGCATCGACATCATGATTCGGCTGCCCCAGGAGGCCGACCACGCCGACCTGACGGCGGGCGCGGAGCGGATTCGTCGCCATGGCGACGAGCTGTCGCTGACCCTCCCCGCGGATGCGGATGTCGACGCCTGGCTGGCTCGGGCCCACGCGGCGGGCGCGAAGATCGTGCAGATCGTCCCCCGCCACGAGACGCTCGAAGATCTGTTCTTGCGCGAGGTCGCGCTCGCCGATGCTCCGGAGGATGGTTCGGACGACGCACCGAAGGAGACGCGGGCGTGATCGGCCGGATCTGGGCGATTGCCCTCAACACGTTCCGCGAGGCGGCGCGCATCCGCGTGCTGTACGGCATCGTCGTGCTCGTCATCGGAGTCAACCTCCTCGGCGTGGTGCTCGGAGAGATGGTCACCAACGAGCAGGCGCGGGTCGCCCGCGATGTCGGGCTCACCGGTATCTCGCTGTTCGGTTCACTGACCGCGATCTTTCTCGGCGTGTTCCTGCTCTACACCGAGGTCCAGCGCCGCACGATCCACGCGATCGTGTCGAAGCCGATCGAGCGCTGGGAGTTCGTGGTCGGGAAATACCTCGGCATGGTGCTCGTGCTCACCGTGCTGGTCGGCCTGTTCGCGGTCGCGCTGATCGGGATGCTGCTGATCCAGGATCTCGGCGTCTCGAGCGCGGTGCTCAAGGCCGTCGTGCTCGCGTGGTTCGAGGTGCTAACGGTCGCCGCGATCGCGATCTTCTTCTCGTCGTTCTCGACCCCGTTCATGTCGGGGATCTTTGCGCTCGCGATGTGGGGCTTCGGCCGCGTGACGCCCGAGATCGAGGCGGCGTCGCGCGATGCCGCGCCGTGGATCCGGACGCTGACGAAGATCACGCTCGAGATCGTGCCCGACCTCCACCTGTTCGCCGTCTCCGGCCGCACGATCGAGGGCGAGCACGTCAGCATTCATGCCGAGCTCGTCTCGTGGGGATATGTCGCCATGGCGAGCCTGCACGGCCTCGGCTGGATCGTCGGGTTGCTCGCGCTCGCGGCCCTGCTCTTCCATCGCCGAGACTTCGTGTGAAGAGAGCCCTCGTCGTCGTCGCGATTGCCGTCGCGACGATCGGGGCACTCGCGATTCGCGTCGTCGTCGAAGGCCGGACCGCGCTCGCCGAGGGCGACGAGGCGGCGAGCGCAGGGCGCACCGAGGACGCCATCGCCGCATGGGAGTCTGCCGCACGCTGGTATCTCCCGTCCGCGCCACACGTCGACGAGGCCTACTCCCGGCTGATCGACCTGGCAGCGCAGCGCGGCGTGCGTGGCCTTCCTGCATGGCGCGCAGTGCGCAGCGCGGCCCTCGCGACTCGCCACCTGTGGACGCCGCATGGTGATGACC
>JACCQV010000843.1 GCA_013813945.1 Deltaproteobacteria bacterium
GTTCGACTCGACGGCCTCGTGCTGCGCATCGCCGAGTAGCTCCGCGATTCCTTCGTCGTCGATCGTGACGCCGATGATCTCGACGTCGGTGACGTGCATGCCGTTCTCGGGGAACAGCATCCCGGGACGCGGTTCGCCGCGTCCGAGGATCGCATCGCGGATCAGGTCCACGGACTGTGCGTAGAACGCCTCGATCGTGTGCTTCTTCGCGCTGCCCTTGAGGACCGAGCGCACGTGGTCGCACAGAAACTTTACGTAGTTCTCGACCTCGAACCAGCGGGCCGGCTCGCCGACGAAGTTCACGCGCATCGCGTACGCCAGGGTGACCTGCACGTGATCCGCGGTCTCGACGACGCAGCGATCGCTGACCTTGTTGTTGAGGACGCGAAGGAACACGGTCTGGACCAGGCGCTCGGTGGCCTTCGGGGTGCCGGTCGAGAGCTGGATGACCTCGAGCGTCTCGTCGTACTCGAGCAGGAGGTTCTTCGGTCCCTGCTCGACGCGCCGGCCTCCCTGCTTGTCGACCACGAGTACGGCGTAGCCGACCCACACGCTGACGGCCGGGACGCCTTCGAACTTCGTCGTGAAGACCAGGGTCCGCGGCTTGGTGAACTGATTGGAGCGATCGACGGCCTCGAAGCTCGCCGGCCCCATCGCGACCTGCTGCGCCGCGGACTTGCCCTTGGACTTCTGGACGTCACCCTCGACGACCGCCCCGGGGCGCGCTCCGCCGTCCTCGATCTGCCGGAGACCGCGGTTGTATGCCAGCGCGTCGACGTTGGCCGGGTACCAGGCCGCGCACTCGCGATCCGACAGAACCCGCCGCACGATCACGTCATCGACGGGATTCGGCAGCAGCATCGCGGGGCCGCGGACCGTGCGGATCTCGCCGGTCTTGCGGTTCATCACGTAGCGCGCTTCGCCCGCAGGGACCGCGACTGCGAAGTGCTTGTCGTGACCGTCGCCGCGGACGAGCGAATGCTCCTCGCGTGGAAAGTAGATCGCGGTCTCCTTGCCCGTGATGAACAGCTCGTCGCCCTCGCGATATGTCCGGCCATGCTCGGTGTAGGGAGCGATCACCTTGATGTGGAGTCCCTGGATCTCGTTGAGCTCGATCGCGCGGAACTTGCGCGCTCCGTCGCGCGTGATGAACGCCTCCGTCGGCTCGGGGAACACGACGTGCGGGCCGCGCTCGTACCGCTTCTTGCCGTTCTGATCGACGAGGATCGCGTACTCGAGGCGCTCGAGCGTCAGCGCGTCGCGAACCCAGTGGCCGGTCTCGTCCGGCACGACACCGACGCCCGTCGGCGGGATGTAGAACGAGACGTCTGTGCCCTTGATGATCAGCAGCTTGCCCACGGCGAGATCGATCGGCACGACGGACTCCGCACCCGAATCCGGGGTCGCAGGCTTGATCACGGCCTGGCCCCAGTTCTTGCGCGCCTCCTCCTCGTTGTAGACGCGGACGAGCAGGTACTGGTTCGAACGCAGGTGATGGCCCTGCACGAGCTGCACGAGCTGTCCGGGCCACAACGCGAACGAGCAGGGACCGGTGATGTTGATCTTGCGGCCGACGTTCAGATCGGGCGACGGGAACACACCACCGGCGGCCGGATGATCGAACCGGGTCGACGGGTTCTTCAGGATCACGTAGTAGCCCTCGGGCGCGATCGCGATCTGCTGGACCGCCTGCTCGAGCGTGCACGGTTCGAACAGCTTCTTCTCGGCATCGAACACCACGGGGCGTTCCTGCGCCGTCGGGTTGATCACCGTCGGGCCGGTGTACGTCTTCACGATGCCCTTGGTGACGTCCTGCATGTACGCGTATTCGCTCGGGGCGAGCACGAGATCGCGCTTGGGGTTCCGTTCATCCATGGCGAGGTGTCCTTCAAGAACCTGTCCACGCGAAGTGCGCGCATCTTCGTGGTGGCTGCTGCTGCGTTGTGGAGCAGTGCATCGCGGTGGAGCAGGGACTGGCTCGATCCGTGGCAGATCGTATGGGGGCCGGCAGCGAGGGGCCGATGGTACGAACCGGCATGCGCTCGCTCCTCGTGCTCGTGCTGCTGTCAGCTCCCTTGCTCGCCGGGACCCGAGCCTTGCCACCGCGGCTCAGCAAGGCGGCAGGCGATGCGTTCAACGCCGGGCAGAAGGCGGATGCGAAGGGCGATCCCGCGGAGGCCGTCAAGCAGTACCGGCGTGCATACGCGATCGCGCCACACGCCGACACGATGTTCAACATCGCCGACGTTCAGCGCCGCGCGAAGGACTACGACGGTGCGCTGACGAGCTACGAGAAGTACCTCGAGCTCGCCCCCGACGATCCGGATCGCAAGGTGATCGAGAAGCTGGTCGCCGAGCTGCGCGCCATGCCCGGCACGCTCGAGATCGAGAGCGACGAGCCGGACGGCAAGGTCTTCGTCGATGGCAAGTACGTCGGGATGGCCCCGATCAAGGTCAAGGTCCCGGCCGGCACGCACCAGATCGACGTGATCACCCCGATCACGCACGGTGACATGGCGTGCCCTGTCTCGATCGGAGGCAGCCGCGACTGCCGAGTCGGTGCCAAGCCGCGCGATGACGGCAACGTCGTGATCAGCGGGTCGTGGATCATGGGAGGCCAGAGCTGGCCGATCGGCGACCAGCGGTTCGAGGTTCACGGACGGTTCACCGTGCGCCCCGGACGCTACGAGCTGAAGATCGACGATGACCAGTGCGGGCCGCTCATGCTCGACGTCAAGGCCGGTGATGATCTGACCTTCGCGTACATCACGTTCGTGAATCCGAAGGCGCGCGGCTGCCGGCGCTTCGAGATCGCGCAGCAGCAGATCAAGCTCTAGTCGTACGGAGCGAACTTCGCCTTCGACTGCTTCCTCTGGTTGAGCGCCACGAGGTCCTCGGCGCTGAAGGCATCTGCCGAGCCGGCAGGGATCCGGGCGCGGATCACGCCGACCACGAGCTTGCGCGCATCGCGTCCTGCGGCGACGAGCTCGGCGGGGCCGGTCTCGGCGCACTCGTCCCACAGCTCGAACAGCGCCTGGCGCCGGGCCTGGGGCGTGGGTAGCGACCACACCCGATCGAGGTTGCCTTTCATGATCACGACCGCTTGCTCGAGCTGCTTCGCGCGGTGGCGTTGCCCGATCTGCACGCGTTGATCGCGCGTCGAGTCGAGGTACTGCAGCTTCTTGCTCGCATACGGGTCCTGCCCGTTGCGGCGCATCAGCGCATCGGTGACGTCGAAGCCGCCGCTGACGATCGGGACGGTCGCGTCACCATGATCGGGCTTGCGATCGTACTGGCCGTTCGCCTCGTCGTTGTTGATCACGGGCGCCTTCGTGATCTTGTCGGGTGGAAGCATGCCGACCGGCTTGTTGGGATCCTGGTACCAGTCCCCGACCGCGCGGCCGACCTGCCTGGGCCTGGGGAGCGCGAACCGGATGTTGAAGTTCTTCTTGTCCTTGAGGTTCACGCTTCCGTCACGGTTGACCTTCGCCGTGAACGGTCCCTCGTCGGAACGATAGGTGCCGCCGCCGTCGGGTGAGAGCTGACCGGTGTCGATGTCGGGACCGTAGGTCTCCGGGGCCTTGTCGCGGCCATCCCAGCGCCCGGTCGGAACACCCACGGTCAGCCGGACCGGCGCGCCCTTGCGCATGTCCAGCAGCGGGTTCTTCTTGCCCGGTGTGGTGCCGGGTGTCGGCTCACCCGTGCCCGGCGTGCCCGCGGTGTCGATCGATCCGGTCGTGCTCGCGGCACCGGCCGAGATCGCCGCCTCCTCTGCGCCGGCCACGTCGCGCGTGCGCTCGGGACGTGCCTCCGGAATCGCGGCTGTCGTCGGCGGATCGAGGAACGTGACGTCGACTGGAACGATCTCTGGCTCCTTGGCGAGGAGCTCGATCGTCGGAGCCGGCGGCGGGGGAGGCTCCTCCGGCGGCCGGTCGGAGACCAGCCAGGTCACGATGAACGCATGGACGGCGGCGGAGATCTGGAGGCTAGCCGGCAGCTTCCGCACATCGATGAGACCAGTATCCCCCCGAAACCGTTGCCTCGTTCGTGCCGGGACCGAGATCGATGCGAACCTCGCGACACCTGAAGGTAGCCCGGTGACACCTCCTTCCATGGACCCTGCGAGGCACCGATGATCGTCGCCGTGTTCTCCCGGCTGTTTCGCTCCGGACCTGGTTCCGACCTGGCCGCGGCCCGCGCTGGTGACCGGGCAGCGATCGGCCGGTTCTATGACGGCCACGTCGAGGGACTGTTCGCGTTCGTGTTCTATCGCGTCGGGCGCGATCACACGCTCGCCGAGGACGTCGTGCAGGAGACGTTCGCGGTCGCGATGTCACGCGAGGCCGAGTACGACGCCGCGCGCGGGTCGGTCGGCAGCTGGCTGACCGTTCTTTCGCGCAACGTGATTCGCGATCACCTTCGCGCGCACAAGCGCAGCGACGAGCTGCAATCGACGTGGGAGCGGATCGACGCAACCCTCGCACAGACGTTCGCCTCGATGGCCGACACGCCGCTGCCGGGCGAGGTACTCGAACGCGCCGAGACGCGCGACCTCGTGCACATGGCGGTCGCGAACCTGCCGGACCAGTACCGGACGGCACTCACACGCAAGTACGTCGACGGCGAGAGCCTCGAGACGCTCGCAGGCGAGCTCGGGATCTCCGTCGATGCCACCAAGTCCCTGCTCGCGCGCGCCCGGCGCGCATTCCGCGACACGTTCGCGACCCTATCGATCAATTTCTCGGAGGTGTCCTCATGACTCGCACGACCAAGGATGACGGCGTCCTCGAACGCAATGTCGAAACGCTGCTCGAGACCGGCGGTGAAGCACCGCGGATGGCAGACGAGGCGCGCACACGGATCCGCGCAAACCTGATCGCGCGCCACGGCAAGGATGCGCCGGCCCGCTCGTTGCGCAGGCCCTTGTTCGCGATCGGGCTCGGCCTCGCGGCGACGGCTGCTGCCGCCCTGATCATCACGCGGGTCGCGGGTGATGGCGACAAGGCAGTCATCGCCGGCGACGTTCACAAGGCCTCGGACGGCTCGACCTGGATCCCCGCACCGGGTGGCACGGTCACCGTGCTCGGCGCGCGGCGCGTTCGCGTGGAAGGCGCGGCGTTGCTCGACATCGCGCCTGGGAAGGGGACGTTCGTCGTCGAGACTGCACGTGGGCAGATCGAGGTGCTCGGCACCCGATTCCTCGTCGACGCGAGTGCCGAGCGCACCACCGCCGCCGTCGTTCGCGGTCAGGTCAGGCTCGCGAGCACGGACGGCAACGTTCTGCTGCATGCGGGAGAGCAGGGCGTCGCCGAGCCCGGCCGGCCACCGAGCCGCGGACCGGCCCCGCGACTCTCGCACCTGGTGTCGTGGGC
>JACCQV010000855.1 GCA_013813945.1 Deltaproteobacteria bacterium
GGTCCTACCCGGTCGTCGTCGCTGCGCGCGAACATCTTGAGCGACTTCACGATCTCGGCAATTAGACGCGCGCCATCACGTGCTTCCCGTAGCGGCTCGCTCAGCTCCTCGTTCACGCCCTCGAGCTCTTCGATCACGAAATCGAGATTGCCGAGCAGGTACGAGAGCGGGTTGTTGATCTCGTGGCCCGCACCGACCGCCAGTGTGCCGAGCGCGGCCATGCGATCCGCCTGCATCAGCTGCGCCTGGAGCCGATTGATCTGCGTGACGTCGGTCATCGAGCCGACGACGCGGAGCGGAATCCCGCCCCCGTCTCGCGTGATGAAGCCGCGGTCGAGAAAATCGGCGTACGAGCCATCCGCTCGAAGAAACCGATAGCGACTGGACCATGCCGACGCATCGCCGAGCAAGGCGCTTCCGAGTTGCGAGAGAATCGACGCTTGGTCGTCGGGATGCACGCGGTCTTTCCACCACGTCGCGGGCGTCACCAGCTCGTCGTAACCGAGCACGGTCTGAACGGCTGCGTTCCACATCACCATGTCCGATGCGAGATCCCAGTCCCACATCACGTCGTTCGTAGCCAGCGCCGCAAGCCGGTAGCGCTCCTCGCTGCGCGCAAGTGCGTCCTCGGTCGCCCGCCGTTCGGTGATGTCGCGCCCGAAGAATACGACGGTCATCGCATCGTTCTGACCCACCCGCTTGATGTCGGCGAAGAACCACCGTCGCACGCCGTCGATCGTGAGCGGATACTCCATGTGCTCGACCGTGCCCGTCGCGTACACCCGCTTGACCATCGCCGTGAACGGCGCCCCGGCCTCACCGAGCACCTCGTCGATCGTCCGACCGATCAATTGCTCCGGTGGCAGCGCGAGTAGCAAGGGGTCGTCAGCCCAGGCACCCACATAGTGGGCGTCGGCGTCGAGCTCGAGGACGATGCCGCGGATACACCCGACGAGCGTGAGCAGGCGATTGTCGGGTTCGTGATCCACGTCGATCGAATCGACCAAACTGCCCGGATGTGTACCGCGGACCACCATACCCTTCACACCGGCCTGCGCGGCGCCTGGTGTGCAGCCGCGACGTGAAAGCCGCCGGACCGGCGATGGTTTGGCCGATGAGAACGGAGGTCACGCCTTCAGCGCCGCGACTACCTTCTCGACCGCGTCCTTGGCATCGCCGAACAGCATCTTCGTGACCGGCTTGTAGAACAGCGGGTTGTCGATGCCGGCATACCCGGCGGCGCGACTGCGCTTGTTGACGATGACGAGCTTGGCCTTCCACACCTGGAGGACCGGCATGCCCGCGATCGGCGAGGTCGGATCGTCCTCGGCGGCGGGGTTCACGATGTCGTTGGCGCCGATCACCATCGCGACGTCCGTGGTCGGGAAGTCGGCGTTGATCTCGTCCATCTCCATCACGATGTCGTACGGGACATTCGCCTCGGCGAGCAGGACGTTCATGTGGCCCGGGAGTCGCCCGGCAACCGGATGGATCGCGAACCGAACATTGACGCCGCGTGCACGCAGGATCTCGGTGAGCTCGCGGACCGCGTGCTGTGCGCGGCCGACCGCCATGCCGTAGCCCGGAATGATGATGACGGACTTGGCTTCCTTGAGCCGCTCGGCGAGACCGACCGCATCGATGTCCTGGACCTCGCCCTGCGGAACCTTCGGCGCATTCGGATCGGCCTTGGGCGGTGCCGCACCGAAGCCGCCGAAGATCACGTTCCAGATCGAGCGATTCATCGCCCGGCACATGATGTACGAGAGGATCGCGCCGCTCGATCCGACGAGTGCGCCGGTGATGATCAGCAGGTCGTTGCCGAGCATGAAGCCGGCCGCGGAGGCGGTCCATCCCGAGTAGCTGTTGAGCATCGACACCACGACCGGCATGTCCGCGCCGCCGATCGCCGCGACCAGGTGGACGCCGAGGATGCACGCGACCACGGTCCCGATGTGCAGACCGGTCTGGTTACCGTCCTTCGCGTAGAGGTAGGCGCCGACGAGCGAGACGCCGAGCAGCGTCAGGTTGAGCAGGTGCCGACCGGGGAGCAGCAGCGGCGTACCGCTGACCTTGTAGCCGAACAGCTTGCCGCGGAGCTTGGCGAACGCGAGCACGGACCCCGTCGTGGTCAATGCGCCGATCCAGACATCGACGAAGATCTCGACGCGGTGGATCAGGTGCGGCGGGCCACCGGCCCCATTGCCGAACAGATCGAGCGAGTACCCGACGAGGACCGCGGCGAGGCCCACGAAGCTGTGCAGCAACGCCACGAGCTCGGGCATCTGCGTCATGCCGACGCGCGCAGCCATCACGCCGCCGATCACGCCACCGACGAGGATCGCGGCAAACAGCGCCGGGTGGAACTTGCCTCCGAGCGCCGGGTTCGAAGCCAGAGTGACGGCGATTGCGATCGCCATCCCGACCACGCCGTAGAGGTTGCCGCGTCGCGCGGTCTGCTGGCTCGATAGCCCACGCAGGCTGAGGATGAACAGCACGCCACCGACGAGGTAGGACGCATTGATCAGGGCTTGAGAGTTCAGGAATAGCATCGCATCACTTCCTGAACATCGCGAGCATGCGGCGGGTCACGAGAAATCCGCCCGCGATGTTGATCGTCGCGAACAGCGTTGCTGCGATCGCGACCATCGTCGAGCCGTACAGCGCGCCGTCGCTGCGCGCGCCGAGCAGACCACCGACGACGATGATCCCGCTGATCGCGTTGGTCACGCTCATCAGCGGGGTGTGCAGCGCAGGAGCCACGTTCCACACGACCTGCATCCCGACGAACACGGCCATCACGAACACGGTCGTATGTTGCAAGAGCGCGCGCGTCGACTCGCTCGCGAGCGCGTCCGCGGTGCCATAGCGCAGGTAGAGGAAGGCGATCGCGGCGAGCAGTCCGATGCCGGCCATCACCATGCCGACCGTGCGCGACGGTGGTCGGACGGCGGGCCCGTGCGACTTCGCCGGCGGGTGGACCGCAGCCGTGGGCGGCGAGCGGAACGGGCCCGCATCGACCGGAGGCGCGGTGTCGGCTGCAGGCTTCGGTGGCGGTGGCTCCGCCTTCTTCGGCGGCGGCCACTTCTTCTCGCCACGCTCGAGCACGAGCGCTGGCCGCACCGCATCGTTGTCGTGATCGATCTTGTGGCCGGCCGCTCCCCCCATCTCGTCGAGGAAGTGCAGCAGGTTCGTGCCGTAGAGGTCGCTCGCAACGTGCGGCATCCGGCTCGCGAGATCGGGATACCCGATGATCGTTACGCCCTTGTGCACGACGACCGCGCCGGGCTTCGTCAACTCGCAGTTGCCGCCCTTCTCCGCGGCGAGGTCGACGATCACCGAGCCGGGCTTCATCAGCTCGACCATGTCGGTGAACCACAACTTCGGCGCCGGCTTCCCCGGAATCAGCGCCGTGGTGATCACGATGTCGACGTCCTTGGCCTGGGCGCGGAACAGCGCGTACTCGGCGTCGAGGAACTCCTTCGACATCTCCTTCGCGTACCCGCCGGCTCCGTCGCCCGACTCCCGGATCGTGACGGTGAGGAACTCGCCGCCAAGCGACTTGACCTGATCCTCGACGGCCGCGCGCACGTCGAACGCGCGGACGATCGCACCGAGCCCGCGCGCCGCGCCGAGCGCGGCGAGACCGGCGACGCCGGCACCGATGATCAGGACCTTCGCGGGACGAACCTTGCCGGCCGCCGTGATCTGACCGGTGAAGAAGCTGCCGTAATGGTTCGCCGCCTCGATCACCGCGCGGTAGCCGGCGATGTTGGCCATCGACGACAAGGCGTCCATCTTCTGGGCCCGGCTGATCCGCGGCACCTGATCCATCGCGAGGACCGTCAGCTTCTTCGTCGCGAGCCGCTCGACGAGCGCCGGGTTCTCGGCCGGGAAGATGTACGAGACCAGCGTCGCGCCCTCGCGCATCTGATCCGCTTCCGACGTGCCGTCATCGTCGAGCATGGGCGGCCGCAGCTTGACGACGATGTCCGCGGACCATGCAGTGCCACGATCGACGAGCTGCGCGCCGGCGGCCTCGTACTGCGCGTCGGGGTAACTCGCGATGTCACCTGCGCCGCGCTCGATCAGAACGTCCCACCCGCCCTTGACCCACTTCCCGACGACCTGGGGCGACGCGGCGACCCGGCGTTCCTCCGCGCGGATCTCCTTGACGATGCCTAGTTTCATGGGGGGGCCGGACGATGCCAAACCGCGCCGTTCCGCGAAAGGGCTGGGGCCTGAAAGCTCGTGGTCGTCGTGCGAGACTGCGGCGATGGCCGAGCGTAGCTACCGCGACGAAGACATCGCAGCCCTCCGAACCGAGCTGGAGGCCCTGCGAGGTCTCGTGAGCACACTCGACGCGGAGGTCCGGCGCGCGCAGCAGCACGTCGACCTGACGATGCGCGGCCAGCTGCGGTGCCGCGCCTGCCGGGGGCGGAGGATCGGCCACGTGCCCAAGGTCCTCGATCGCGGAGAGGGCGATTCGCGCGAGGACATGGCTCTGTTCAAGCCGAGCTGGTGGTACGGCGAGACGCAGGGTCACCTCGAAGCCTACGTCTGCATGAGCTGCGGCCTCGTGGAGTTGTGGGTGCGCGACGCCGGTGCGCTCGTGGAGCACAAGGATTTCTTGATCGTGCATGACGGGGACGCCGCTGGCGGCGAGGCTCCCTACCGGTGACGAGCTACGGCACGCGCTACGAGGATCACGGCGGATTGCTGACCCGCGTGGTCGATCGGACCGGGTGCGTGCACGCGACGCTGAGCTGGCGCGGCGATCAGCTCTCGGCGCTCGAGGTACCCGGGGCCGTCGTACGCGGCGAGCAGCTCGTCGATTCGCTCCTCGGTCCGGCGCATGCGATCGAGCATGCAGGTGAACGCGTGACGAACATGAGCGCGATCGACTGGGCGCGCCCGACGCAGATCCCCGTGATCGCAGCACCGATGCGGATCCCCGCGGGCGCCGCCGCACCGATCATGAACGTGATCGCCTTGCTCGCCGCACGCACCGGCGTCCCTGCCCTGCGCTATGCCGGTTCGTATCCGACGCATGCCCTGTGGCGCACGCTGCTTCGCTCGTTTCAGTCGACGGCGACCGAAGTTCAGTTCACCGCGGACGCACTCGGCCGCGCCACTCGCGTCGCACGCGACGAGATCGCGATCGACTTTGTTCCCGCGCCACACGAGCGCGTCGCGATCGACCGGGGCCACGCCGAGCTGCGCGATGGAATCGAACGCGTCGTGATCAACGGCATCTCGTACGTCCCCGACGGGTCCGCCGCCCGGCTCGTCAGCGATGGCAGCGAGCACCGCGCCGAGGTCTGGTTTGCCGATACCCGACATGCCCACGTCGCGACGCTCGCGCCCGATGGCGTGCTCCTCGAGGGTCCACATCCGCTGCGAGCCTATGCGAGCGACGTGATCGGCCGCGCCTTTCCGCCCGCGTTGCGCGCTGCACTCGCGGAGCTCGTCTCCGAGGCCGTGCCTCAGCTGCTCGCGCCTGCCGCTCGCATCATCGTGACGGCGAGGCCGATCCGGTGGGCGGACCTCGGGGCACGGGCAGCCACCTATGACGACGGCGGGTTCGCCGTGCATGCCGCGCTCTGGGACCGGATCGCTCCGCTCGGCCTGGCCCGCCTCGCGCTCGCCCTCGCCGAGGCGCTCGCTCCGGTCGTCGCTGCGGCGATCACGGCCGAGTGGCAGCTGATGTCGGTCTGATGTCGGCAGCTGCCGGGGGGCTTGTTATCATCGAACGCATGAAGCTCATCAGCTTTCTGCTTGCGTCCGTCACGCTCCTGCCGCTCGCCGCCGCGGACATCTCGATCGTCGACAACGACGAGACCATCACCGTCGACTGCGCGAAGGATCCGAACGTCAATATCGCGGGTAACACCGCGACCGTGACCCTCACGGGCACGTGCTCGAAGATCATGATCGCCGGCAACCACATCACGCTCGCGGGCTCGGCGGCCACGGTCTGGATTGCCGGGAACCACAACACCGCGACCCTCGACGCGGTCGACTCGCTCGTGACGGCAGGCAATCACAACACCGCGACCTACAAGAAGACCGTGAACCCGAAGCTGAGGAAGACGAAGGTCAGCAACCCGGGTAACCACAACACGGTCACGCGGACGAAGTGACAGCGCCTCCGGACCCGGCGAACGCGACCGGATCGATCTCGAGCTCCCAGCGCCCACGCTTGGTCGGTTCGTCGAGCGCGATCTTCAGCAGCTCGATGTAGCGCAGCCGCGGGATCTCGTACGCTCCGAAGCGCTCGAGGTGCTCGGTGTGAACCTGGCAATCGACCAAGCCGATGTTCCAGGCGTCGAGCTGGCGGACGCAGGCGACGTACGCCACCTTCGAGGCGTCCGGCGCATGCGCGAACATCGACTCGCCGAAGAACGCAGCGCCGAGCGACACCCCGTACAGACCGCCGACGAGCTTGTCGCCCTCCCAGGTCTCGATCGAGTGGGCGAACCCGATCTCGTGGAGCTTGGTATAGGCGTCGACCATCTCGGGGATGAGCCAGGTCCCGTTCTGACCGGGGCGCGGCACCGAGGCGCAGCCCTCGAGGACCTGACCGAACGCGGTGTCCATCTTGAGCTCGTACGGGCGGCGGCGAATCGTCTTCTTCAGGCTCTTCTGCACGACGAGGTCGCGCGTCGTCATGATCATTCGCGGATCCGGCGAGTGCCACAGGATCGGCAGGTTCTCGGCGTACCAGGGGAAGATGCCTTGCGTGTACGCGAGCAGCAGTCGTTCGGGGCGCAGGTCGCCGCCAAGCGCCAGCAATCCGTCCTCGGCGAGGTGGACGGGCGGAAACACAAGGCGGTCATCGAGCCGGAACACCGGCATGACCGCAGCATAGCGCGGCCGGCTACTCAGCGGCGGCGGCGGCGGAACACGAGGAGCAGCGGAAGCAGCGCCGCAGCCCAGCTTCCATTGCCACCGGCGTTGCATCCGCCAGTGACTTCGATGCCGTCATCGTGCATGTCGTCGGCCTCGCCGCTGATGCCCTCGTCGCCGTTCGGCGTGATCGTCACGGCGATGTTGATCGTGCCGAGGTCGTCGCCATCGGCGACCAGCGTGAGCTGCGTGAAGGCCGGAGTCTCCTCGGTCACCATCGGGCCGGTGATCTCGATGTCGATCGTCCCGCGCGCGCCCGGGAGGATCGAGGTGTTGATCGGGCCGACCTCGGTCGGCGAGGTCCAGCTCTGCGCGTCGTAGAGCTGGCTGGCGGTGCCGCCCGCAACCATCAGGCGCGTCGTGGCTGGCCACGCGACGGTACCGGTGTTCTCGACCGTGATGGAGTACGTCGCATGCGCGCCGGGCGCGATCCGGTCCGGACCGTCGACCGCGAGGATGTTCGCGCCGGTGTTCTCGCGCTGCGTGCCGCAGGTGGCGCCAATCGAGAACCCCGTCGCGGGAGCCGAGCGCAGAGCTGCCTCCGTGCCCGGGCCGTAGTCGCCGTCCTCCGAGATCCTGTCGTTCGGGTGATTGCGGTTCCACAGCCGCTGGAACGCGAGGATGTCCTTGCCACGGATATCGGGCGAGGCAGTGTGATCGAAGTGAACGTCATCGCCGGGGACGGAGTGCGACCAGCCCTGGTTGCGCATCGCCGAGATCCGCGTGCCCCAGTTCTGGAGGTCGAGTGCGCGTCCGCTCTGGTGGTTCGAGCGGCCCGGAGTGGCAGCATCCTCGATGCCGCAGCGGCCCTGCTGGTACCAGCGATAGAGCAGGTACTGCTGCGGGAGGGCGCGGAACGCGCTGTTGATCTGGATCGAGCTGTTCGCGCTGACCTTCAACAGCGCGGTCTTGGCCGGCGCGCCGAGGTACGGCAGCACCGCGTTGCTCGTGAACGTCAGGTTCCCCCCCGGGGAGAACCTGGTAAGGCTCGTCGGGTTCATGCAGCTGATCTCGTCTGCGATCTGCTTGGACAGGCCGAGCACGACGGCGGTCGTGCACCCGGATGACGTGTAGGCAGAAACCGACACCGCCGACGTCGTCGCGCTGTACGTGTCGTCCGTCTCGATGCAGCCAGTCGCGAGCACTGCCACGAATGGAGAAACAGCGGTCACCAGGCGAGCGAAGCGGCTTTGCATGGACATCGTGAACGACGAGTTCAGCAAGCGCTGGGCCGGGTTCAGTTTGCTGCTCGGACTGCACACGTTGTGCACCGGCCTGCGCGCCGATCTTCGATCCGCGTGCACTCGGAGCCCGATTGCGGGTCGAAACGCTTCAAGATTGTGGTGCTCGCGCACTGGCAACTCGAGCGGCCGGTGAGCCCTCCCACCGTCGGCGGGGGAAGACTCCCACGGATAGCGTCAGCGCCAGTGAAACCCGTCAGTCGACACGTGCGACGGCGCCGGGGCTCGCGACGTGATCGAGCGTGTGGAGCAGCAGCTGGAGCGAGTCCGTTGGGCGCAAGCCAACCCGCGTCTTGCCGGCATCGGACAGCCAGTAGTACCGGCGCTCCCACGGATACTCGGCAGCGCGCGCGACGACCGCGATCTGCGTGGCGCCCGACTTCTTCGCGTCGGCGAGGATGCCCTTGACCTGCGCGAGCGTCAGGTCAGGCCGCAGGTGCAGCGTGATCGTGTCGCTCTCCGCCCGCAGCTCGCGAAGCGCCTCGATGCGTTGTGCGCCGAAGTATTTCTGGCCGCCGACGACGACCTCGCCGAGCACGCTGATCTCCGCCTCGCGCCACAGCGCGGTCACGTCGGTCAGGTTCGCGCCGGTCTCCGCGGCATTGCCGGCGATCGGCCAGTTGTCGGGATGCGAGCGACGCTCCACGTCGTGGAGGTAGCCATGTGCGGCGCGATCGAGCTGCTCCCACGAGCGCACCGCTTCGTGCCAGCCGGGATCGGCTCCGCACATCGTGCAAACCGTCACCGCGTTGCGAACCCGCTCCATCGCACGACGCGTGGCGACCGTTGCGACGACCGCCCCTTGATGCTCGGGCACTACTTGCTTGCAGTCACCCGCGAGCGGGCCCCCGCACAGCCGCTGGAGATACGTGCGTGGATCCTCGGCGGCAATCGGCTGGAGCAGCGCGGCCTTCGCGTCGCGCTGGATCAGCACGGCGTCCATCTCGATCGCTGGCGATAGCAACGTCGGCCACACGGTGAGTGCGAGCGCGTCGACTTGCTCCGCCATCGACTTCGCTTGCACCGACTTCACGGGCGCGAGTGCGAGCACCACGAGCTTGAGCTCGGCTTCCTCGGCGACGGTGCGATCCATGCCGGGGCGCAGCTTGAGCACGGCATCTGCGAGCTCGCCGAATGCCTGGGGCGTGCGACCGTTGGCGACGTACTCGTCCACCGCGGCGCTGAGTGCCTTGCGGTTGTATTCCGTCGAGTCGCCAGCCGTCTGGTTGACCTCGACGGCTGGCCGCTCGCAGGCAGCGAGCAGTCCGAGCACGAGGGTCAACCGAAGGCTCAACACGGGATATACGAGCTAGCTAGCAAGGTGGATGCCCGCGGCGATCACGCAGGCCCCAAGTACAGCGTCGTCGACGTTCGGGCCGAGCGCAACCACGCATCCCTCCTCGCGTCCTTCCCCGAAGTCAGGCGCTGCGACCGGCTCGCTGGACACCCGGAGACCGACCCGGTGGATCGCGGTCCACCGCGCCGTATCGGTCCCGCTGCGACCATCGACGGCGCGCAGGATCCCCTTGATCCTCACATAGTTGTCCGGCAATTCGGCGAGCTGATCCTCGAGCTCTTCGAGGTCTACCGTCCCCTGTACGGGGACCCACACGCTGTCGATTCCATGTGCAGCGCCGCCGTCGGAATGCCGACAGTTCTCGTCGTGAACGTGCGGGGTACCCTCGCCATCCGGGTGGTCATCGACCCCATCCGGGCGGGTCGTTGGCGGGTCGGCCAGGATCTGCTCGAGCCACGCAGCGTGCTCGTCGGTGGTGCCGCGGCGGATCAACGCACGCGGCGCGAGCAAGCGCACGGCAGCAACTGCGGCATCGGTGTCGCGGTCGCCCGCGATCTCTGACTTCGTCACCAGCACCACATCGGCATACGCGACCTGGCTGTCAACCGACGCGGACAGCGACCGCGAGGCCAGGAACTGCGTCGCGTCCACGAGCGTGACCACCGCGGCGAGCCGCACCCGTGCCTCCACCGGCTCGCGCCGCACGGCCCACGCGATCGGCAGCGGCTCTGCAACGCCGGTGGTCTCGAGCACGATCGCCGAGAGCGGCCGAGCGTCGACGAGCTCGATCAACGTCCGATCGAGCTCGTCTCCGAGGACGCAGCACACGCACCCTCCGGGGAGCTCGATCATGCGCGCACCGTGAGCGCCGAGCAGCGCGCCATCGATCCCGATCGCACCGAGCTCGTTGACGATGACGCCGAGCTGGCTCGTCTCGTTGCGCTCCGCGCGGCGCGCGAGGATCCGGTTGACGAGCGTGGTCTTCCCGCTGCCAAGAAATCCGGTCACGACGACGAGCGGTACACGCACGCCGCCAGCATACCCCGCGGCTACGAAGTCGGCTTCTCGACGATGACGACCTTGCGCTTGCCGGCGGCGGTCAGCGGGATGTCATCGACGTACTCGATCGTGAAGGGCGTCGCGGGCAGGTACTTCCTGGCAAACTCGTGGACCTTGGTGTTCTCGGCCTCGGGTAGGCGGTCACCGACGTTCGGGACGACCTTCATCACGACGCTGCCATCGAGCCGCTGGATCACCTGGAACTTGCGCGCGACGTGACTCATCACGCCGAACAGGATGTTGAACACGAGGCCACCGACCGCATTGCCGTTCCCGTCGCGCAACGTCTCGGTGACGCGGCCCTCGATGGGACCGATCCGATCGAGCCCACGGCCGCAGCGACATGGTTCGTACTCGCGCGCGACTGCGAGGTCGCCGGTGATGTAGCGGATCATCGGACACGCGAGGTTATGCAGATCGGTGATCGCGACCTCGCCGGTCTCGCCGGGCTTCGCGGTGCGCACCGTGCCGTCGGCCTCGCGGACGATCAGCTCGACGACCAGCTTCTCCATCGAGGTGTGCATCCCATCGTGGATCTCGCACTCGGATCCGATCAACATCACCTCGCGGCATCCGTATGTCTCGAACACGGGGCCGAAGGCTTGCTCGATCATCTCGCGGTCGTGCGGCCACAGGCGCTCCGCACCGACGAGCACCGGGAATGACTTCCAGCTGCGGAGCTTGTGCTCGATGACAAACTTCGCGAGCGCGGCCGCGCCGGCGGTGTACGCGACCATCACCTGTGGCTCGAACTTGCGCAGCTGCTGCACCGCTGTCAGCAACGCTTCGTCCCCGCGCGGCGTGCAATCGATGTAGAGGTCGCGCTTGAGCGCGCGATCGATCGCGACCTTGCTGCGCTTGACCCAGCTATCGGCGCGTGGCCCGGCACCCCAGTAGTGGAGGGCGCGCATGCCGATCCGATAGCCGGACCAGCCGTAGCCCCGCCATCTCGTCGCATCGCGCCAGTGCCGTGACTCCGCGTTGTACTTGACGACGACAGGCTGCCCGGTCGTCCCGCTGGTCGTCTTCTCGATGACCCATTTCGGGGGAGCGGCCGCCATGCGTGCCTCGAAGGACGTCCTCACGGTGTCTCGATCGAGGATCGGGAGTTGCTCGAGCGCATCGACCGTCTCGAAGTCCGCGGGGGTCAAACCGCGCTGGTCGAGCAGGTCGCGGTAGTAGGCCGTGTGGAGATACGCGTGGCGGATCAACCGACGAAGAAACCCCGCCTGCAGATCGCGGATCGCGGGTCGCGACCAGCGTTCGGTGCCTTCGAGATAGCGCAGTAGCGGCACCGTTGGCCGACCACGCGCGGCCTCGAATGCAGGGAACAGGGCCTTGGCGAGCAGCGGTCCGTAAAGATCAGGCACGTTGGTTTCCGCTACCATGCACCGTGCGTGCTAGGCCGATTACGAAAGAAAAATCTCCAGTACTGCCTCCGTGACTACGCTCGCCACCTGGTTCGACGTGCGCGTGCGCCACAGGCGCACGGTCCACGACACATCCTGTTCGCACTTTGCGATCACTACGAACCGCTGTGGCACGGCGCTCCGGATGATGTAGGCAATGCGCGTGTCGACGCGTGGGCCGATCACTACCCTGCGCTGGGTGAGTTTCGTGACAGCGATGGACGGCCACCGCGCCACGGCTTCTTCTTCCCGGGGGAGGAATATCGACCACACTTCCTCGATCAACTCGCGAAGCTCGCGCGTGCAGGGTTTGGCGAGGTCGAGTTCCACCTTCACCACGACGGCGACACCGCCGATTCGCTCGCACCGAGAATCGCCGCGCATCTCCAGACGTTCTCCGAGCACGGTCACCTGTCGCGCGAGGGGGCCAGCTTTCGCTGGGCCTTCATCCATGGCAACTGGAGCCTCGCGAACGGACGGCCCGACGGAAAGTGGTGCGGTGTCGACGACGAGCTGCCGATGCTCCACGAGCTCGGGTGCTACGTCGATCTGACGTTCCCGTCGGCGCCGGACCCGTGTCAGCCCGACAAGGTCAACCAGATCTACTGGCCCGTCGGAGACCTGACGAAGCGACGCTGCTACGAGAACGGTGAGCGCGCGAAGGTCGGCGTGCATCACGACGATCGATTGTTGATGATCACCGGTCCGCTCGCGTTCGCACGCAAGGGCTCGACCGGCATCCGCCTCGAGAACGGCGCGATCACCGGTGATGATCCGCCGGACGCGCAGCGCGTGGCGACCTGGATCAACCAGGGCATCCACATCGAGGGCCGCCCCGAGTGGGTG
>JACCQV010000863.1 GCA_013813945.1 Deltaproteobacteria bacterium
GGCCGGCGGCTCGTCCTCGTCGTCGTCGACCTTGTCCGTCTTGTTGGGTTTTTTCGCGAAGCCCTTCTTCGCGGGCTTGGCTTCCTCGTCCTGGTCCGTGGCTCTGGACCAGCCCTTCTTCTTGGTCGACGGCTCGTCGTCCTCCTCGTCCGTGTTCTTCAAGAAGCCCTTGTTCTTGGGCTTGTCTTCCTCGTCCTCTTCCTCGTCGGTCTTCTTCGCAAAGCCCTTCTTCGCGGGCTTGTCGTCGTCCTCTTCCTCGTCGGTCCTCTTCGCGAAGCCCTTCTTCGCCGGCTTGTCCTCTTCCTCGTCGTCCTTGTCGGTTTTTTTCGCGAAGCCCTTCTTCACGGGCTTGTCCTCTTCTTCGTCCTCCTCGTCACCGCCACCACGGTTCGCATCGACGTTGCCGATCGCGTCGATCAGCTCGTCCTTGAGATCTTTCTGCGCCTGGCCATCGATCCGCGGACCCTCCGCCTTGGTGTCGATGCTCGTGCCGACGAGGCCGCCCGTCTTGCCCTCGCGCAGCTTGAGCTTGATGATGTACTCGTCGCGGCGCTTGTCGATCTTGCCGGTGATGATCGCGTCGACCTTGAGCTTCTTCGCGACCTTCTTGATGTTCTTGTCGGTCGCCTTCGCGGCGTCGAGGTCGTCCGCCGTGCTGTTCCATTTGTCGAGCGGAACGACGGTGTGCGACTTCTTGATCAGCTTGACGAGATCCTCGTGGAACTTCTCCGCCTTCGGACCTTCGAGCTCGAGCACCACGACGCGCTTGCGGCCCCCCGCCTGAGCGAGTGCAGGTACCAGCAGGAGAACGCCGACGAGGGCGATCACCAGCCCGAGCCAGCTACTTGTCGAAGCTGTCGATTTCGAACTCGTCATTGCCAGCTGCTCCCGATTTCTGGCCCTTGTTGGCGTCCCAGGGCGTCGCGCTTGCCGAGACACCGCGGAACAACAGAGCGAAGTCGGACGGGCTGCTCGAGTGCTTGACCGCCTCCTCGTAGGTGACGAGCCGCTGCTTGACGAGCGCCGACAGACTCTGGTCGAACGTGATCATTCCGTACGGGTGCAGGCCCTCCGCGATCGCGCTCTTGATCTCGCGCGTCCGCTGCGGCTCTTCGATCATCTCGCGCACTCGCTCGGTGTTGACCATGATCTCGAGCGCCGGGACCATGCCCTTCCCGTCGGCGCGCGGCAGAAGCCGCTGCGAGATCACGCCGCGCAGGACGCTCGCGAGCGTCAACCGCGCTTGCTGCTGCTGGTGCGTCGGGAACATCGAGATCAGGCGGTTGATCGTCTCGGTCGCGTCCACCGTGTGGAGCGTCGACAGCACGAGGTGACCGGTCTCGGCTGCGGTCATCGCGATCTGCGCCGTCTCGAAGTCGCGCATCTCGCCGACGAGGATGACGTCCGGGTCCTGGCGAAGCGCGGCACGCAGCGCCCGTGCGAACGACATCGTATCGAACCCGATCTCGCGCTGGTTGAGCACCGACCGCTTGTCACGGAACGTGTACTCGATCGGGTCCTCGACGGTGACGATGTGATAGGCGTGCTGCGTGTTGATGTAGTCGATCATCGCGGCGAGCGTCGTCGACTTGCCGGAGCCGGTCGCACCCGTGACGAGCACGATGCCGCGACCGGTGTTCGCGAGATCGAGCACCGACTGCGCGAGGTTCAACCGGTCGAACGGCGGCACCTCGGGTGGGATCAACCGCAGCACCATGCCGACCGCGCCGCGCTGCTGGAACACGTTGACGCGATACCGCACCCCGTCGGGCGTGCCGTACGCGAGGTCGATGTCGAGGTTGGTCTCGAACTCCTCGCGCTGGCGGTCGTTCATCATGTGAACCGCGAACTGTGCGATCGCCTCACGCGTCAGCGCGGGAACATCGCGAACCGTTCGCAGGTCGCCTTTGATGCGGAACATCGGGGGGAGCCCAGCCTTGAGGTGGACGTCCGAGGCCCCGAGTTGACGGGCTGCACCAAGCACACGATCGAGGACTTGACTCATCGATGCCGTGCTAGCGAGGGTATCACATGGATCCCGTCGGATCCGGTGGCGATATGAGGCCAGCCGCCACGGGCTGGGTTACCCTTTGACGGGATGCGTTGCCCGAGCTGCGGCACCGAGAACGCACCGGATTCCCGGTTCTGCGGTGGCTGTGGTGCGCGCATGCCGACCGCGCACTCGCTCGTGGCACCGACACAGAAGATGTCGGACGACGCGCCGTACCGCCCGAGCGGCTCGGAGGCGGTCGGGCCGCAGTCGATCCCGCCGCAGAACAGCCGCCACGTGAGTCACCCGCCGCAGATGCCGGCCCCCCTCTCCGACGCGCGAGCGGTCACCACCCGCCCCGGCCCGGGCACGCCGGCACGCGTCCCGCCCCAGAGCAACGTACGAAGCTCGACCCCTCCGGCCGGTACCAGCCAGCCCGCCAGCCCGAGCCAGCCGCCCACGGTTAACGATCGGCAGCAGAAGAGCAAACCACCTCGGGCCTCGTCCCGGGGAGTGACTCCCGCCGCAGGAACCTCGTTGCGAGGCCGCGCCCAGACACCCGCCGAATCCGTGGCCGCCGCGCCCCCCTCGCGGCGGTGGGGCCTGATCCTGTTCGTACTGCTGATCGACATCGGGCTCGCCGCGTCGGGAGCCTGGATGCTGAGCCAGGGCCTGGCGAACTGACGACAAGAAGAACAAGCCATGACCATCACCGACCCCAAGGTCACCACCTCCGGCTCGTACCGCACGCAGACCGCAGTCCTCCAGCTCGTCGGGATCGAGGTCCTCGTCCTCGACGGTGATCGGCGCGTCCACTCGGGCATCGAGCAGCTGCTCTCCGAGGCCCACCTCCACGTGACCTGCGTCGACAGCGCCGAAGACGCTCTCGCCGTCGTCCAGCGGCAGTTCTTCTCGGTCGCACTCGTCGACATCGATACGCCGTCCCCGGCGAGCGGCATCCACACGATTCGCGCGCTCAAGGAGGCATCGCCGACCACGATGGTGATCGGGATGACGCCGCGCCGCTCCTATGACGATGCCGTCGAAGCGGTCCGCGCAGGCGCGATCGATCTGATCCTCAAGGCACCCGAATCCGTTGCCTATCTGAAGGAGCGCGTCCTCGATGCTGCCGGCCGCTCGGTCGGCAAGCGCGAGGTCGACTCGGTCCTCGTCGACGTCCGCACGGTCCACGAGGAGTTCCTCCAGCGGTTCATGGAGACGGAGCGCCGCGCGATCGATCTCGCCGATCGCGCCTCGGGCAAGGATCCAGCGAAGCTGGTGAGCCTCGAGGAGCTGCGGGTGCTCGTCGTCGACGAGGTCGATGACTTCTTCTCCGTGATGTCCGAGGCCGCTCCCAAGGGCTTCCAGTTCGTCCACGCCACCTCGGGCGGCGAAGGCCTCGATCGCGCGAGCACCGGCTCGTTCCACTACGCGATGATCGCCGAGGACGTCAGCGACCTCCCGGCCAAGACGGTCGCGCGGACCATTCGCAACCAGCACCCCGACACCGTCGTGCTGACGTTCCTCGGTCCAGCGGAGAACGGCAAGGTCGACCTCATCGAGCTCGCCGGTCAACGCTCGCTGATCAGCCCGTTCACCGAGGCCAAGCAACTCGTTGACCGGCTCGACGAGCTCGCGGAGGCCTGGCGAATCAAGGCGCGCGAGCGGCGCTACACCCAGGCGTTCCGCGAGCGTCACTACGACTTCCTGCGCCGCTACGTCGAGCTCAAGACCAAGATCGAGCGCGCGATCACCGACGGTCCGGGCTGACGCAGCAACCCGGACCGCCGAGCGCTGTCCGGAGGTGATGAGTGCCCCGGCCTGGCTCGGCGCGATGATCGCGGGATCGGTGCTCGTCGTCGCCGTGGGCGCGCGAAGAGACCCAGCTCCGCAACCCGAGCCGCCGCGCCCGCCTCTCGAATCTCCGTGGCTGACGCGGGAGGCCGCCGCCGAGATCATCGCTCCGGGTGGAGGCATGGGGCCGCTGTTCACGGGCGCCGAGCTCGGCGGGCTCGCACCCTCCCCCGAGGTGCGCGCGCGGATCGCAGAGTTCGCGCGCGTGAACAACATCGAGATCGACTTCGAGATTTCGGATGACGAGGTCGCCGCCGTGCGGTTCGAGGTCGCGTTCGGCGGGTGCTGCGGCTACGAAGCGGCCGACGCGCTCGCCTTGCGGCTGCACCGACCCAGGATCGGCGGCGGCTGCTTCGGAACCGAGCGCAGCTGGATCGATGACTGGGCGTTTGCCACCCATGACGGCGTGCACGGCCGCGCGCGCGTCCGCGTCAATCGCCTGACGGTCCGCTGGGAGCGGATGGCCACCTTCCACGAGCTGCTCGTACGCGCGGAGGGACTGCTCGGAAAGGACCGCGGCGCGGTCAGCAGCGCTGCGGGTGACCGGTGGAAGGAGATCGACACGGGCCGCTACCTGCTCGAGGTCCCGTACCTGTTCATCGGCAGCGAATGGTTCGAAGGGTATTATCCGGCGAGCGAGCACGGGCTCCTGGTCGTGGCCGACCGCAGGCGCATCGTCGAGGTCTCGTTCTCGATCCGAGGCGAGGATCTGGAGCGCGTCCCTGCGGTCTTCCAGGCGCGCTGGGGCCGGCCCCGTTATCGAGGCGCCACCAGGACGTGGCGCAAGCCAGGCGGGTTCTTCAGCGCGAAGCTCGAGTCCAACGAGTCGAGAACGCTCGTCACGCTACGGACGCGCTGACCTCACTCACACGTGACGCGGCCGTTCCGGGTGACTAACATGGGAGCTGACACACCACGTGAGCCGCACGGGAACAGTCGCACTGCCCCGACACCGGTGCCCTCTGGGGTTCCAGTGCGACGTGTTCACGAGGGTGGCCCACCAGCACACGCCGCTCCGCGATTTGATTTTGGGCAACGATTGGCGAGCGCACTGCCTCAGTAGGTGCTGCGCGCGCGGCGCCGCGCGATGCGAGCACGGAACGTGCGCGGTGCCGTGCGCGGTGCCGTGCGCGGTGCCGTGCGGAGCGGTAGAGCGCAGTGCAAGAGCGTTTGCGCATGCCCCGTGTGTTAACGGCAGCGTGTTTTCGCCGTGATCTGACGGCGACCAGTTGAACGAACCACGGCTCGTCTCATCAAGCGAACCACGGTTCGTCTCATCAAGCGGGCGCGCTACTTGATGCCACGAATCGCGTAGGGAGAGCTCAGGTCGAAGAGCAATTCCTCAACAGCGAGGTCGGAGCGGACAGAGAAGAGCTTGTACAGTGGCATCCCGCAACGAATCATCTGGCTGTGGCGCTCCCGGTAGAGCACCGCCACTACATCGCGATCTCCCTCGCGCGCTCGTAGCCAGACGTCGGTTGCTTCGAACTGTGGATACTTGGACTCGAGTGCGCGGCGGACGGAATCCGCTGCTGGCCGATCGCGGTATCCGCGTCCGAGAAACTCGAGAAGTCTTGACCACACGACGCAACCTCGGATCGGACTGTACCGGGCGAGGCGGCTCTTTGAAAAGAAGGGGGCGTCCCCTTCAGGCTTCGGCCCGCAACCCGCTACGAGATCAAGCACGACCGGCACATCGCGAACAGATCCTCGTCTCGAAGCAAAGCGCGAGCTAGGCGTCCATCGACCCCGCGGTCGCGACGCCGACAAATTTGCCCGCGGCGCCGCCCCCGAGCATCGTGCGCTCAAAGCCGATGTCCGTCGGCTGACGGTCTTGTCGATCTTTTCGGTGCTCGTGCGGACCGCGATCGTAACGGCGAGATCTTCGACGTCGCGACCTTCCCGCCGATCGTCTCAGCCGTCAGAACACGACGGGATCAACCTGCCATCAACACTCGTGACGAGCGAGCAGTGCGCGGATCACCGGCGCGGTCATTCGGCGAGGGTCATGGCGCGCACCGGAGGTCCTCGGCGCCCGATATCTGCACCGGACCGATTGGATTTCCGCACACACCGCAGAAGACTACTTGCGGCCATCGCAATGCGCCGATCGCGTTGAGTCACGAACCATTCCTCGTCGAGAAACGACAACGTACAAGACAATAACAATGTCAGAGACCACTGCTAATGATGGTCAATGAAGAGTCACAACACCTCCACAGCCCATGTGCAGCTGACCTTCGATGATGCGCGCAAACCGACCGGCCGCGGTGGTTGGAGACCCGGCTCGGGGCGCCCACGAGGACGCACGAAGATCGCGCACGAACGACGCGTCCCCGTCGCTGCGCGGTACCCGCAGCACGTCACGATGCGGATCGCGGAGGACGTTCCGTCGCTGCGCGAGCCGGGCTTCGTGGCGG
>JACCQV010000866.1 GCA_013813945.1 Deltaproteobacteria bacterium
CCGCCACGAACCAGCCGATCGACGGCGCGATGTTCAGGTTGCGGTAGTCCGACGCGAACGTGAAGCCAGCCGAGCCACCGAGCTCGAGGACGCCCGCGCGGCCGTAGCCGATGAGGCCACCGACGCCAGCCTGGCTGACGATACCGCCAGAGGCGCCTGCGCCCGGCGAAGCGACGGGCGGCTGCACGTCATGATCGGACTGCGACGGGGGGAGCGTCTCGCCCGGCTCGGTCGGAGCTGCGGTCTTGCCCGGGGTGCCCGTCCCGGAGTCGGTGCCGGCGGGCGGGGTCTGTGGGGTCTCGTCGCTCGTGACGGGGGTCTGGGCGAGCGCAACCGACGAGGCTGCCATGAGGAGGATCGTGCTGAAGATAGTCTTGTTGAACGTACGCATATTGAAGTCCCTCTCCGCTATTGCGGGATACCTGATGAGCAAAGCGGAAACCGCTTGCCGCAGGCCAACCCTTGAGCAAAGGCGGGACCACATCGGTAACTTCCTGCGATTACATGAGACAAGCTGGCAACAGCGCGCCAGCGCCTCAGGCAACCCTTTTCAAGTGGGCGGGGGGTGCCCAGTGCGCTCGGTGTTCAGTGTGCGCGCCGTGTGCTCAGTTACGAGAATCCCGCCCACAGCCATCAGCGGTGCTGTTCGCGCACGGCCTGTCACGTGCACAGCCGTGACCAGGCGAGCCACGCGGTGGCTCGTCAGACTCGTGTCAGCTTGCCGCGAGAACCACGAGTCGGCCGCCGGCGTTTTGCGCCGGCGGTTTTTTTTTGAGGTACAAGGGATGCCCGATGTCGCCCCCCTCAGATGTGCCGCCGCGGCCGGAGCGCATCGAGACGGATGACAGTCTACGTGTTGAGCGCGAGAAGACCGATCAACACCTGAACGAGCTGACTTCGGTTCGCGAACACGACGCAGATGAGGTGCTGGCCCTCGCGCGCGAGCGCGCCGACTCTCTATTAGAGGCGACGCGCGACAAGGCGGATGAGTCGATCGGGCCCGACCAGGCGCTGGCGAACGCGCGCGCGACGGAGGACGATGCGCTCGTTGCCGAGCGCGCTGCCGCGGACGAGCAGCTCGCGGACGAGCGCGTCGAGGTGGACAAGGCTCTCGAGCGTCTGCTCGCTCTGGAGCGCGGTGACACCGATGAGCGCCTGCGCATCGAGCGCGTCCGTGCGGACCGTGCGGTAGCCTCACGCGACGAGTTTCTCGCGATCGTCAGCCACGACGTCCGCAACATCCTCGGCGGAATTGCCATGAGCGCCGACTTCCTCGAACAGGTCGCGCCCTCTGGTACGTCCGGCGACCGAGCGCACCGCGAGGTCCAGCGGATCCGCCGGCTGACCCTCCAGATGAACCGGTTGGTCGGTGATCTGCTCGATGTGGTCAGCATGGAATCGGGTGCGCTCTCGCTCTCGAGGGTAGAGCACGACGCGAAGGTCGTCCTGACCGAGACCCTCGACAACTTCCAGCTCGCAGCCGCTGGCCGCAAGGTCCAGATCACGAGCCAAGTCGGCGCAGGCGATACGGTCGCGAGCTTCGATCACGAGCGGATCCTCCAGGTGCTCACCAACCTGGTGGGCAACGCGATCAAGTTCACACCTGTGGGCGGCATGATCTCCGTGCTGCTGGTGCCTGGCGTCGATTCGCTCGAGTTCGTGGTCCGCGACAACGGCCGCGGCATCGCCCCCGATCAGATCGAGATCATGTTCGAACGGTTCTCGCAGGCGGCGCAGGTGGACCGCCGCGGGCTGGGCCTCGGGCTCTACATCGCCCGCTGCATCGTGACCACCCATGGTGGACGGATCTAGGCGGACAGCGAGCTCGGCGGCGGGTCGGTCTTCCACTTCACGATCCCGCGCCAGGCCGTCGCTCCAACCTCCTAGCTCGGCGGCTCGAGAGCCTTGACTGGCCCTCCACGGCGCTGTATTTAACGTTCAGGTTAAATACGAATGCGCTCCCTCGACGCCACGTTCTCCGCCCTCGCCGATCCGACCCGGCGAGCCATCGTCTCGCGGCTCGCCGCCGGTGAAGCGACGGTGATCGAGCTCGCGGAACCATTCGCGATCAGCCTGCCCGCGATCTCGCGTCACCTCAAGGTGCTCGAGCATGCGGGCCTGATCGAGCGCGGCCGCGACGCTCAGCGGCGACCCTGCCGGCTCAGAACGGAGGGGCTCGCCGACGTGTCTGCGTGGGCCGATCACACGCGACGCGCCTGGGAGCAGCGGTTCGACCGTCTCGACGACTACCTGCGCGAGCTGCAGGCACCTACCACCCCCACGAAAGCGAAGAAGCATGTCCGCAAGCAGCGCTGAGCCGACCTGGTCCGCCGATCGCGAGATCGTCCTGTCTCGCGTGTTCGATGCACCGCGCGAGCTCGTGTTCAAGGTCTGGACCGATCGCGAGCACATCTCGAAGTGGTTTGGCCCCCGTGGCTTCACCACCGTGACCCGCGCCATGGACGCGCGCGTCGGAGGCCAGTGGCGGTTCGACATGACTGCACCCGACGGCACCGTGTTCACGAACCGCGTCACGTACCTCGAGATCGTGCCGCCCGAGCGCCTGGTGTTCGATCACGGCAGCGATCGCGACGACGATCCCAACCAGTTTCGCGTCACCGTCACGTTCGACGAGCAGTCGGACAAGAAGACCGTCGTGACGATGCGCCAGCTCCATCCCACACGCGAGCGGCGCAACGCTGGAATCGGGTTTGGCGCGGTCGAGCTCGGGTACCAGACGCTCGACAAGCTGGCCGCGCACCTCCAGACGGGAACCTAACCCCAGGGATCGCTTGTGTTGACCTCGTAGGCGTAGGCGTAGGCGTCTGCGTAGGCGACTCCGAGGCAACCGGCCGAGCCACCGGCCGATACCGGGTCGATGTTCCATTTCCAGACGCTGGA
>JACCQV010000873.1 GCA_013813945.1 Deltaproteobacteria bacterium
CCGCAGCGACGAGGCCACCGAGTCCCGCAGGCATCATGACGCGCGGACCGCGCGTCGCCTCGAACGGGACGTTGGTTGCGGCGTTGCGTGCGAGCAGCTCAGCAGTGCGCAGCACCTCGTTGAGCTCGGAGATCGCTTGCATCGCACCTTCGGGCCGGTGCGCCAGGTACGCTGCCAGCTCGGGCGGCAGCCCGGCAATCGCGGCCGAGACCTCGGCGGGGGCGCGATATTCGGGTAGCGGCGGCGGAGCGGATGCAGCGATCGCGGCCTCGAGCGCTGCGCTACGTGCATGCGCCGCGGCCTCCGTGCGCGACTGCTGGTGTAGACGCTCTGTGCCCGTGCGCTCGGCGCGCTGCTGGGTGAGCTTCTCTTCCGTCCGCGCGCGCTCGACCTGCGCGGTGCGCTCGGCAACTTGCGTGCGCTCGGCGGCCCGCAGGCGGGCATCGGCTTCGATCCGCTGCGCCGCAGCCCGCGTCTCGTCCGAGCGCGCCGCATCACTGCGGCTGCGTGCGGCTTCGCGGCGGGGGTTCTCGCTCCGGGCAGCCTCGGTACGCGCGATCTCGGTGCGGGCAGCGTCGGTGCGCGCGGTCGCGGTGTGAGCAGCCTCGGTGCGCGCGGTCTCGGTGCGTGCCTCCTCGGCGCGTGCGGCGATCTCGCGCTCCGCGGACCGCCGGGCGATCTGCTGCAGCTCGACGATCTTGGCGCGCTGCTCGGCGTAGCGATCGGCGAGCTGGCTGGGAGACAAACCGTCGGATTGATCGGCGGTCGGCAGTGCGCCCGCGCTGGTGGCGATCTCCGAGCGCGGCGCGGGCGGCGTCACGAGCTCGGGCGCATGGAGCGACGATCGTGTCGGCGCGAGGTCACTTGCGGGGCGCGGCGTCGCGGCGCGTTCGAGCATCGTCGTGAGCACCGAACGCAGCGCGGGGCTGATCCGGCCGACCGTGGCGGTCGTGCCCGACGGCATCGAGACCATCGGGGCGACGGTGCGCGACATCAGCTCGGCAGCCTGCACGGCGGCGAGCGACACCAGCGGTGAGTAGGCGTCCGTGCGGCCGTTCTGCGATCCGCCGTAGCCGATGCCGGCGACCGATTGCGTCGGTGTCGAGATCGACAGCGAAGGCGCCACGTACTCGTACAGCGCGGACGGCATCGCCGGCTGAATTGCGTCTCGCGGACGTGGCGCGGGCACGTATGTGCCGCGCGTGGTCAACATCGTCGGTGGGGGCGCTTGATCCGCGGCCGCGCCGCTTCCGACCTGGCGCGCAGCGGCCATCCAGTCGAGCTCGTCCTGGTACCACGGGCGCGGGAACACCCACGACACCGCGCCGCCTTCGCGTTCGGACGGTCCCGAGCGCGCGTACTGGCTGAACAGACGCAGGGAGGCGGAGCGCTGCGCCGTTTCGATCCACGGAGCCACGAGCCGATCGACAAAGCCGAGCGAGCGCATCGAGCGCATGCGGTTCGCGTTTGCCTCCGGAGCCCAGCGCTCGACATGCCGATTCGCGGCGTGCAACGCGGCACCACCACCCCGGGTGTGAAACACCGGCGCGGCGAGGGCCGCCGACAGGGCACGTGGTTCTTGGGTCTCGTTGGCCATCGGTTATGAAGCTCCTCGACTCAGGCGGGGCCGAACTTGATGCCCTCGTGCGCGATCTCGAGCGTCTCGATCGCGAGCTCGCTCTTCGACGCATCGAACTCGGCCATCTCCCACTTCGCGGGCCAGCCGCGGAAGAACGTCCATTCCGCGGCGAGCTTGAGCGTGCTGTCGAGCTGGATGATCCTGCCCGTTGGGATCCGCTTCATGTTCCCGTTCGTCCAAGCTTCGCGCCACTTGAGAAGCAAGGACGACCCGGTGAAGCCCTGCTTGAGTACGATGTTCGACCACTTCGTCGCGCCGACGAGCTGGAACGTGGTGTTGTTCGCTCCGCCCTCGCGGACCGGAACAATCTCCGTCTCGTACCGGAGACCGCTCACGCTCTTGAAGAACGCTGCCGCAGGCTCGCCGAAGCCATCGAGGTCGAGCTCGACCTTGAAGCAGAATACCGGTAGCGGGTCTTTACGGTTCGCAGTGGGATTCGCCATGGCTGCTCCTAGGTCGGTGCTTGACCGGACATCGTCTGGGTGAGCGAGATCATGATGAACTCGGCGGGGCTCACCGGGGCCACGCCGATGTCGCAGATCAACATGCCGCTATCGACTTGTTCGGGAGGATTGGTCTCGGCATCGCATTTTACGAAGAACGCCTCCTCGGGATTCCCTCCCACGAGCATCCCACGCGCGTAGAGATCCGAAAGAAAAGCGATGGTTCTGTCCCTGACCAGTGCCCAGGTCCGCGGGTCGTTGGGTTCGAACGTGACCCACGCGAACCCAGCCTCCAGGGATCGCCGTAACATGATGAAAAGACGACGAACCGAGATGTAACGCCACTGAGGATCGGAGGACGCCGTGCGTACCCCCCAGGGCCGGATGCCCCGCTGGAGACGGAACGTGTTCACCGAGTCGGCGTTCAAGATCCCGATGTGATCCTCTGTAACCCGAAGGGATACATCTTCCGCACCCTCGATCTCGAGGTTCGCTGGAGCGTGGTGCACGCCCTCGTGGTCCTGCCGGGCGTAGCACCCGGCCATGAACCCGGACGGCGGCACGATCCGCGGCGTGTCATCGACCGACACCGTCCGGAGCCACGGCCAGTAGTACGCGCAGTACGAGGAGTCCGTCCGCCGCCGCCAGCGACGAACCCACTCGACGTCCTTGCTGCGGGGGATATCGAGGATCGCGAACCGATCTTTCTGGTTCTCGCAGATGCTGATCATCATGTCCTGCAGCCGCTGCGCCTTGAGCTCCCCGGCAGGACCGGGCTCCTTGTCGTAGAACCGCATGGCATCCGGCGCGAGCAGCAGCGCGATCTCCTCGTTCGCAGCGAGTGCTGCGAGTCCCGTCCGTTGGCCCGGTCCGAGGTCAAGGCCCGTGAAGTCGTCCGGGGTCAGCGCGTCCAGCCCATCGCGACCACCCGACAATCGGGTCAACGGCAGTGGCTCCGGCATGTTGTGCGGCACGGGTGACTTGGTCTCGATGTCTTCGAGCCGCACGAGCCGGCTCCGCTGCGAGACCACGCGAGGTGCGTAATTTCTCGACGAGGGATGCATCTGCAGCCCCTTGAAGACCTCGCGGCGATCCTTCATGGCGACGTGGATCTCGAACGTCAGCACCTCGATGTGCGTCGGCGCCGCCGCGCGATGGCGGCGGTTGACCGGCGTGCTGGTGCTCCACTTGATCAGCTTGTCCTGGACCTCGGTGATGACGATGAAGTCGGAGTTCTCGCGATCGAAGATCCGGACCAACGCGCCGACCTCGAAGCCGCGCGTCACGCTGACGTGCGCCTCGCCGGCACCGATGTCGAGGTCACGCGTCAGCAGTGCCTGGGCGCCCGGCGCATGCGCGCAGCGGAACCAGATCAGGTTTCCCCACGTACCCTCGTTGAGCGCGCGGATCTTCAGCGACGGCTTGCTCCAGTCATCGACCTGAATGTGCTCCGCGCACGACGCGTGCTCCATCTGAGGTTCCTCGCCTGGCGGCGCGGTGTGCGCCACGCGGATGACCCAGCAGTCGGTGCCGCCGTTGATGAAGAAACCGTAGACGGAATCGGACGTGTACGACTCGGTCGAGTACCCGAAGATCTCGATGAACTCGTCCCAGTTCTTGAGCCGTGTCGGCTCGTTCATCGGTCCCTTCTGGGTGGTCCCGACGAACCCCGCGATACGCGTGTTCGCGATCGACATCGGTGGCGGCGCCACCGAGTCGAAGCTCTGATAGATGCCAGGTGCTCTGGGGTCTGCGGACGGTCGCATGCGCATGGTCAGTCAGCCTTGCCAAGAAGTCGTGGGATGGCCCGAATCATCGACGTCGTGCTTCGTTGATCTCGCGGTTGACCCGCGCAATCTCTCGCAGCCAGACGTGACGTTCTTCGTGCTCCATATCCATGATGTCGTCGATCGACCAATGAAAGTGATACGCGATGTAGGCGATCTCTTGGTACAGCTGCTCGCGCGGATAGGTGGCGACCGCCGCCCAGTTCACCCCGGGCCAGACTGGCCACTACCTCCATCCTCGGTGAGCACAGCACCGGTGACCATGTCGACGTCCATCTCGTGGCTGCACTTCGGGCACGTCACGCGATGCTTGGGGGTACCGCCCTCTTCGTTGATCTTGCGATAGAACTCCTGGAGGTACGCGAGGTCGGTCGAGAACAGGTTCTCGATCATGTCCACCGTGATGTGCTGGTGCTCACCGAGCTTGGTGACGACACGCGACAGCAGTACGATGACGAGGTACGCGCGGTTGCTCTGAACCCGGTAATCTTGAAGCGGCAGGATCTCGTCTCGCGCCGTCGCGAGCCGCATCACCCCGTCGCGGTGAACGTTGCCGTCTTCATCGACGAATCCGCGCGGCAGGCGGAACGGAAACTGTGTCTTGAACGCCATCGGCCGTGTCCCCTAGTTGACTAGCTGCTTATTTCCGGCGGCATCCGAAACGACAGATGCGGGCCACTCTCCCGAGTAACCCGCATCGTAGATCGCCGACCTAGCTGTGTGTCGCTGGGCCGACGTCTTTCACATATCGGTGTAGTTCAGGTTGAACTTCATGCCTTCGCAGTACATCTCGACGTTGAAGCGCTTGATCTTCTCCGAGTTCGCTTCCGCGTCCTCGTCTGAGAACTTCTTGAAGCCGAGGCCCATGAGCTCGATCGAGCCGAGCTCGTCCTTCATGTTCGGGTTGAGGAACACGATGCGGCCCGTCATCTCGTCCTTCTCCTCGTGGTTGCCGTCGACGAACCACTTGCGAGCCGCGTCGGCCCACGCCTGGTGATCAGCGTACGAGATCGAGAACTTGATGTCGGGGGTCACGACCTTGGCCGGGTGCTTCGTCGGCTCGCGGAAGATACCGATCTGGTCCGACGCGACGGCGCACTTCCAGGTGAACGAGTCCACCGTGGCGATGCGGTTACAGGGCAGCGAGCCGATCTCGACGCGGAAGTTCGAGCACAGCCACGCCTTCTGCTTCGGGCCGACCTTGCCCTTGATGACCTCGCCGCCGCCCTTGGCCCAGCGAACCTGCTCGGCCTCGAACTCGACGTCGAAGTACGCGGCGTCCTTGCTCGCACCGTCGAGCTTGGGACACGTCACGCCCGTGATGAGCGCGTTGAAGAACGTCAGCTGCGACTGGGCCTTGTAGTCAAAGTCGGCGGACGTGAACGTGCCGTTCTTCGTGACGTAGCCCTTGTCGAACGCAGCCTTGATCCACTCGTACATGCTCTTGCCCATGCCGATACCAACGGTCGCCTTACCGGGCGTCCACTTGATGTTCGACACATGCTTCTTCTGCATGTTGTCCGGGCCGAGATCGTTCGCGACGATGTCGGCTTCCATCGACAGACCACTGAACTTCTTGAGGAAGCCGACGTTGATGCCGTCGACGTCGAGCGCGAACCTGCCACCGGTGAAAGTCCTGTCAGCCATTGATCTTGTATCTCCCGTTATCTGTCACTAGCCGGCCCGGCACGGAGAGCATCGGCGACCACAACGCCACCACCACCATGTGTGAACGCCTAGCGTCCACCCCACCCTTCCTTGTAGTCACCGAAGATCGCCCTGTCGTTGCTGAGTCTTCCCTCGTTAGCCGTCAGGTCCGTTCCGGGCCGTAGTGCCCGTGAACGCCCACTTTTCAAGAACCTCTTACGACCTCGTGAGGGTGTTTCTTCCCCGAACCTCACGAGAGCCCCCCAGGGCCCCGGGCCCTGGAAGAAATCATAATGGGTTCCGCGACCCGAAGGTCGCGGAGTGGTCGCTAGTTACTCTTCGACGCCGCCGCCGGAGGCCATCTGGCCAATCCGGAAGATGACGAATTCGGCGGGCTTCACCGGCGCGAGACCGATCTCGACGACCAGCTGGCCGGCGTCGATGACCTCGGGCGGGTTGGTCTCCTCGTCACACTTGACGTAGAAGGCCTGCTC
>JACCQV010000884.1 GCA_013813945.1 Deltaproteobacteria bacterium
ACCGTGCACGTAGAACACGACCGGCCACGGTCCGGGGCGATGGATCGGACGATAGATGTCGAGCCGCCGCCACGCCGCGTGGCCGGGTCCGTACGACACGTCACGCTCGACCTCGACCCCATGGCGCTTCGGGTTGGCCGCCGGGTGCAGCGCGCCCACGGATGCGAGGCCTTCGAAGAACGTCGCCGCAGCGAACGAGCGAGCGCGTCGCCACAGGGTCTGGCGGTAGAGCCGCGGCCGCGCAGCTGCATCGAGATCGGATGGAACAGAGGCTGCGGCGCGCGCGGTACTGCTCAAGGGATTGGTTGCAATGTTACCTTGACGGTCCGCCGCGTACCCTGGAACACGACGATGAGATCGACTTCGTCGCCTACCTTGTGGGCGTCGATCGCGCGGAACAGATCACTGGATCGGTGAACTTCCGTGCCACCGAGCGCCACGATGACGTCGCCGAGGTCCCAGCCACCCTGCGTGGGGCGCGTGCCCCGGATTCCGGCCTTCTCGGCCGCTCCGCCCGGTGCGACCCCGAGCACGACGACGCCGTCGATCTTCTGCTGCATCGCGATCTGGTCGGACAGGATGTTGATGCCGAGGCCCGGACGCACCAGCTTGCCGTGCTTGAGCAGCTGCGGGACGATCGAGTTGACCGTGTCGACTGGCACCGCGAACCCGATACCCGCGTTCGCGCCCGACGGCGAGTAGATCGCCGTGTTGACGCCGATCAGTCGGCCCGAGCTATCGAGCAGCGGTCCGCCGGAGTTGCCGGGATTGATCGATGCATCGGTCTGGATGACGTCGTAGATCGGCCGCTGGGTCATGCTCTTGATCTCGCGGCCGAGCCCGGAGATCACGCCGGTGGTCAGCGTCTGATCGAGGCCGAACGGGTTTCCGATCGCCAGCACCTTCTGGCCGACCTTGAGCGTCGCCGACTGACCGATCGGTAGCGGCAACAGCTTCTGCGCCGGCGCATCGATGCGCAGCACGGCGAGATCCTTGTCGGGTGCCTTGCCGACGATGGTCGCCGCATACGTCGTGCCGTCGTTCAGCGTGACCGAGGCGCGATTGCCGTGCGCGACGACGTGGTAGTTCGTGATGATGTGACCGTTGACGTCCCAGACAAAGCCCGAGCCAGAGCCCTGCGGGATGTCGCTGACGTCGAGGGTCATCCGGTCGCGGCGGGTCTCGAGGCTCGTGATGTGGACCACGGAGCGCGAGAACTTGCTGAACACGTCCATCGTGGACTGTTCGTCCGCTCCCAGCTTGTCATCGGGGCGCTGGGAGATCGGACGCGGTTCGAGCGCCATCGTGCGCGGTGACTGCTGTCGCTGCTGGATGACGGTGAAGACCAGCGCTCCTGCGACGACGAGCAGGAGGACGGCGAGGACCTTGGTCAGAAGTCCCGACTCGCTGGGATGACGCGGACTCGGCTCGCGGCTCACGGGGTACAGCGATTGTGACATGGCAAAGCTCCAGATGGTCTACCTGCGCACCCCACCAGACTATTCCGGGCGCAATGGCCAACCGCACTACGTGAACATCGCGTGAACCCCTCCCCCGCCGGCCCAGCCCGAACGTATGTCCTGCGGCATGAAGCCTCGCCCCGCTCTCCTGCTCGCCGCTCTGTGTCTGGCCGGCTGCGACCAGCCGTTCGTCACGCCCGAAGGAGGGGGCGGCCCCGTGGGCCTCGGCCTCAAGGCCGGCTTCGGCGTCGCGATCGAGAGCTGCAGCGACTCGCTCGTCAACAACAGTTGCTTCGATGAGCAGCTGCCATTGCGCTCGGCGCGCGCCACCAACGAGCACTCGTCGTTCGTTGGAATCCAAGACACCGTCGCGGTGTTCCGCGGTCAGAGCGTCGGAGAGGCCACCGGCCGCATCGAGACCAAAAATGACGGCGGCTTCGACGTGTCGTTCGATGTCGTCGAGCTCGACGAGCAGCGCCTGGAGCTCATCGACGGGAGCTTCGTCGAGATCTACCCGAGCGCATCGCCCGCATACCTGACGCGCTCCACCATCCAGCTCAAGCACGTCAAGCAGGCGTACAGCATCATCGGCTACCTGCAAGACGTGCGCGGCGACGCCGACGTCGTCGTCGAGACCAAGACCACTCAGGCCCGGATCGGCCAGACGCGGACCTTGGTCGAGCTGTTCACCGGCGCCGGCACTGGACTGGCTACGCTGCACACCTCGAGCGGGCTGGCGCACACGGTGGAGATCGTCGGACCCGAGCAGATCGCGACACTCGACATCTACGATCAACGCGGCCGCTCGACCATGGAGCTCGACCTCGGCACCTCGTCCTCCGAGGCCATCAAGGTCGTCCCGCTGCTCGCCGATCATCGCGCGGTCGCCGGGTGTGGTGCTGATCAACCGCGCGTCACCGTCAGCTCGAGCAACCTCACCGCAACTCTCATCGACGGAGGCAGCTACTGCGCGATCAACGTGCTCCGCCACGCACCCGGCGAGGACAGCGTGGCCATCACCTGGGGCCCAGCTACGGTGACGCTGGCGATCAAGAACTCCCCGCCTCGCTGAGCCTAGTGAGCTGACAGGAAGTGCTCGGCCTCGAGGGCTGCTGCACAACCAGATCCCGCCGCCGTGATCGCCTGGCGATACTTCTTGTCCTGGACGTCGCCGGCGGCGAACACGCCCGGGACGGAGGTCTCGGTCGTCCCCGGCTTGGTCAGCACGTAGCCCTGGTCGTCGCACGTCAGCTGACCGCCGAGGAACTTCGTGTTCGGGACGTGGCCAATCGCGAAGAACAGACCGGCCGCCGGGATCACCCGCTCGACACTGGTCTTCAGATCGGTCACGCGCACCTGCTCGACGCCATTGCCACCCTCGACCGCGTTGACCTTGTGCGAGAGCAAGAACTCGATCTTGGGATTCGCCTTCGCGCGTTGCTGCATGATCTGCGACGCGCGCAGCTCATCGCGGCGATGGACGAGGAACACCTTGCTCGCGAACTTGGTGAGGAAGCCCGCTTCCTCCATCGCGGAGTCGCCGCCACCGACGACGAACATCTGCTTGTTGCGGAACATCGGCAGCGCGCCATCGCAGACGGCGCACGCACTGACGCCCTTCTGCCACAGCTCGTTGTCGCGCGTGCCCGGGATGTCATCGCGCTTCGCGGTGGCGCCGGTCGCGATGATCACGGTCTTCGCCGAGCCTTCTTGCTCGTCGGTCCAGAACCGGAACGGGCGCTTCGACAGATCGATCTTCGTGACCGTCTCGGTGAAGATCCGCGTACCGAAGCGCGCGGACTGGGCACGAAATCGCTCGCACAGCTCGGGGCCCGAGATTCCTTCCGGGAACCCTGGAAAGTTCTCGACGTCGGTCGTGGTGGTCAGCTGGCCACCGGCTGCGATGCCGCCCGCCATGAAACCCTCGAACAGGAGGGGCGTGAGGTTGGCGCGGGCCGCGTAGATCGCAGCCGTGTGTGCCGCGGGTCCGCTTCCGATGATGACGACGTTCTCGACCATATGGGTGGATAGTCTAGCGCGACCGCTTGTGCTGGGGCCTTTGGGTGATGGATCCTCGGTGGGGTATGGAGCTGGCCAGTCTCGCTCAGCTGGAGCGCTCGCATCGCCGCCATGACGAGGTCATGGCGGGGCTGCTCGAGGCGGCACGCCGCCTGGCGGCCGGCAGGCCCGACCAGGGCGACGTCGCCCGGGTCCACGAGGCCGTGGCCTACTTCCAGCGCGCCGTGACCCGGCACTTCCTCGACGAGGAAGGCTCCGTGTTTCCACGGCTCTCGACGCGCCGACCTGACCTCGCCGCCGAGCTCGCCGCGCTCTCGGCCGAGCACCCCACGCAGATTGCGATGCAAGGCGAGATCGCCGCAGCGGCCCAGGAGCTCGCCAGCGAGCCCCGACCCAACGTCGGCAAGGTTCTGCTCGATGCCGCAAACCGGCTCGCCGCGGCTCATCGTGCCCACGTGCTGCGCGAGGACGAGCTGTTCAGGATCGCGCACGAGGCGCTGACCGGGCAGGACGACATCGAGATCATCACGGAGATGGAGACTCGTCGCGATCGCGACGACGAGCCCGGCGCGGAGCGTCGCCGCCGCGGTGGCGGTGGCGGTGGCGGTGGCGGTGGCGGTGG
>JACCQV010000888.1 GCA_013813945.1 Deltaproteobacteria bacterium
CCGGGACACCCGTCCGGGTGACGATCCGGGCCGAGCCGACCTTGGACGCCATGCCTCCCGAGCCGACGCCGCTCGTGCTGCCACCGGCGACCGGGGCGGCTTCACGCTCGATGTCGCGCACGATCGGCATCCGCACGCCGTTCGCGTCACGGACGCCCTCGACGTCAGTCAGGATCACGAGCGCGTCGGCTGACACGAGGTTGCAGACGAGCGCCGCGAGCTGATCGTTGTCGCCGAACTTGATCTCCTCCGTCGCGACCGTGTCGTTCTCGTTGATGATCGGCACGACGTGCTGGTCGAGAAGCGCGCGCAGGGTCAGTCGCGCGGACAGAAACCGGCGGCGATCACCGAGGTCTTCGTGGGTCAGCAGAACCTGACCGATCGCGATGTGGTGGACCGCAAACGCGTGCTCCCAGTGATGCATAAGCAAGCTCTGGCCCACCGCCGCGGCGGCCTGCAATCCGGGCAGCTCGTGCGGCCGCTTCGCCAGGCCAAGGCGTCGCAACCCGAGCGCGATCGCACCGGAGCTGACGATGATCACCTCGACACCCCGGCGGCGCAGCTCGACGACCTGATCGCCGATCGCCGCGGGCCGACTCGCCGGACTCTCCGCGAGCAGCCGGCTACCGATCTTGACGACGACGCGCTTGGCCTGGGTCAGAGCCTGCCGCTCGGGCACCGCGATGGTCTGTGTCACTCGATCCCCGCCAACCGCCGTGCACGCCACCGCCGATCGAGTGCTTCGATTGCACCGTCGAGGAATGGGTTGCCGTCGGCGGAGAGCTGGACCTCGACGGCGGCGACGGTGCGCGCCAGAAACCCGCCCTGGTTCGCGAGCTGGGTCTCGAGCGCCTTCTCCACATCGTTGACGGCCTCGGCCTCGGTGATCGGGGCCGACTCGCTCTTCTTCGTCAACAGGCGCCGCAGCGCTCCACCGCTTGCGAGATCCGCGAGCTCGAGCGTCGCCTTGAGAGCAGAGCGTGCCGCCGATGACAGCCCGCGACGGAACGGATGAAAGCTGAGCGCGCCAGGCGTCTGGTCGATGGCGCGGGAGATCTCCTCGCGGACCGCGAGCGCCGTCGGGCCGTCGAGTGCGGGCCCGATGTGGAGGCGCGCGCAGTAGTGATCGAACAACGTCATCGTCGTGAACGTGCGGGAGGCTGCGCGTACGCGATTGACCGTCGCGAGCGCGAGCAACATTCGCTTCGCAGCCAGGCCGGCGATCCGGTACATGATCCCGCTCGCTGCCATCTGTGCGATCGAGGGCGGCGGAGTCTTGCCGTGGACGAGGCTCTTCACGGCGTCATCGTCGAGATCGACGCCATGCGCCGCCGCGATCCGCTTGTACCCGCCACCGAGGACGGCGGCCTTCGCCCAGTCGTCGAGGAACGGGATCGGGACGAGGCCGGCGAGGCTGCCCGCGATCGCTCGCGCGACGATCGTCCGGCGCTGCGGGTCCAGGTAGGTGCGGCGCGCGACAAGGTCGGTGGTCATGGCGTCGGTGCTTTCGGCTGCGCCGATTGTGGTGTCGCCGCCGTGCCGTCGGCGTTCTTGCGAATCGGAGGTGCGATGCCCTGTAGCAGGTAGTCCCGCTCGTCGACCTCGCGCCGTCGCTCGGGAGTCGCGACGACGTCGCCTTCGGCGGGCGCGGTGATCGCCACGGGGGTGCCGAGCTCCGACAGCGTGGCCGTCAGCGACGTCTTCATCTTGAACCGTCTGCCATCGCGCATGAACGAGACCGTCCCGGCGAGCTGAACGGCGAGCGGCGCGCCAGTCACCGCGTCGAGAATCACCTCGCCGCTGACATCTTCGATCGTGCGGCCCTCGCGCCACTTCTTCTGCGCGGCGACCTCGACCGCCGGCTTGCTCGGCTTGGGCGACAGCTGGATCGCGATCTTGCGGCCGGGACGTCCGCCGGCATCGGCCGCGCCCTTGTCGGTGAGCTCGATCCCGGGGGACAGCAGGTCCCACGTCGCCGCGATCGGCTCGAAGAACTGATCGCGCAGTGCGGCCGGCTCGTCCGCGGTCTCCGGCGCCCGGCCGTGCCAGCGCTGATAGCGCGGCCGCAGGTACAGCTTGCCGCCGACGAAGATTGCCTCGCGGCCATAGTCGGCGTCGTTGCCGTAGACGGCGCGGAATGCGCCGGTGTCGCCGATCTCGATCTTCGTCGTGTCGATCAGGGAGCTCATGGAGTTGCCCGCTTCTTCGACGGTGGTCTTCGTCGCCAGCGCGGCGGTGTGTGGGCCGAGGGCCGCGAGCACCTTGCGATACGGCTGCGCGAGCGCACGCCCGAGCTCCGCCGGCTCCTTGGCAGCGCGGTCGACGTGGATCTTCGCATCCGCCTGCTTGGGCTCCTCGACCAGCCCTCCGAGGTCCTCGTCGGGGACGCCCTGGGAGCGCCCGCACGCGATCACCGACCCGAGCGTCAGGATGGCAACGAGGCGGACGCGGATCATCGCCTGGTTCTTAGCTTTCTCGACGGGCCAGGTCAATCGGGCTACCGTGAAGGTGCTGGTGCTTCGCGACCTCGAACCCCTGGCGACCTCGTGGGGCGCCTATGCATTTGCCGTCTTCCTCGGTCTCTTGTGGGGGAGCTTCGCGAACGTCTGTGTCTACCGGTGGCCCCCCTCGGACGAGTTCCCCAAGGGGCGATCTGTCGTGGCGCCCGGGTCGCACTGCTTTGCCTGCCAGGCGCCAATCCACTGGTATGACAACGTCCCGCTCCTCTCGTGGCTATGGCTGCGCGGCAGGTGTCGGTCGTGCAAGGCGCCGTTCTCGGCGCGCTACCTGATCGTCGAGGCGGTCACCGGCCTGCTGTTCGGGCTCGCGTGGTTCGCGGCGATCGAAGCGGGTGCGCTGGCGGAGCCCTTCGATCTCCGGCTCGCCCGGTTCGGGATCTACGCCGCGTTCTGCTTTGTCATGGTCGTGATCTCGTTCATCGATCTCGATCACAAGCTGATCCTGGACAAGATCACGCTCCCGTCGATCGTGATCTTCTACGGCCTGGGGCTCGTCCTCGGTCGCACCTGGCACCACGGCCTGATCGGCGCAGCGATCGGGTACGGCTTGCCGTGGTCGATCGGCGAGATCTACTGGATTCTGACCGACCGTGAGGGGCTCGGTCTCGGCGATAGCAAGCTGCTCGCGGTGATCGGTGCGCTGCTCGGTGCCACGGGCGTCGTCGCATCGCTGTTCGGGGGCGCCGTCGTCGGTGCAATCGTCGGCGTGTTCGTCCTGCTTCGTGCGCCCGATCGGCCCGTCGACGGCGCCGCCGCACCGCGGTCGCCACCTCTCGTCATCGTGTGTTCCGTGGTCGCGGTCGCGAGCGTGGTGGTCGCATCGATCGGCGGGCTCCTGGGCTGGTTCTGGCTCGCGCTGCCGAGCGCCGCGATCTCCGTGTTCGCGCTGATCGGTGCGCGCCGGTTCGAGCCGCATGCGGCGGAGGCAGAGCCCGATGTCGAAGAGCCAGCACCAGAGGTCGAAACCACGCGCCAGGTTGGTGGCAGCGAGCTCGCGATCCGCGTCCTCGCGATCGGTGCGGGTGCCGGGGTGCTGTTCGCGGTGACCGGCGTGCTGCTGGGGACGCTGCTCGGCGCCGCGATCGCGGGCGGAGTCGGGCTCGCACTGCTCGTGGTTGCGCGCAGGCTGAAGGCGTCACAGCCCGAACCGGCGGCCGCGGAGCTCGACCCGGTGGACAGTCAACCGGACCCCCCGTCGCTGATGCGCACGGAGTTGCCGTTCGGCCCGTTCCTCGCGGCTGCCGCGGTGTTTTATCTGTTCGCAGAACCGTGGATTGTCGTGAACTTCCGGTTGCCCGGCGGGTGAGCCGTCACCCGCCCACTGGTATAGTGAAGGCCGTGGGAGGCCAACCCGCCGAGCAGATCATCGCCGGCGTCGTGCTGAGCGAACGCCTGGCCGTCACGATGTACGGCGCGATCCACCGTGCCCAGTTCTCCGGCCAGCGCAACCTGCGTGGACTCGTGGTCGATGCGAAGATGCTCGCGGATACCTCGTTCCGGATCGCGCTGACCGAGGCCAAGGGGATCGCGACCGCGACCGGCCTCGATCACCAGAACATCGTGCCGACGGTCGCTGTCGAGTCGGGCGGTTCCGACGTCGTGGTCGTCACGCGCGGCGGCGGTCGCTACGTCACGGTGCAAGACGTCATCGCCGCGGCGCGCTCGAATCGCGGGCAGGGCGGCAAGATGTCTCTCCACGTCGCGGGCGCGATCGGCAAGTCCGTCGTCGAGGCCCTCGCGGTAGCCCACAAGAACAAGGTCGTGCACGGTGCGGTGCACCCACGCAGCGTGTTGATCGACGAGGACGGGGCGGTGCGGCTCGGCGATTTCGTGGTCGGCCGCGCGCTGACCACCGCGGTCGCTCAGGGCGCCGACTCCTCGCTGTGGCGCGGCCTCTCGGGCTACATCGCACCGGAGCTCGTCGTCGGCGAGGATCCGACCCCGGCCGCCGACGTGTTCGCAGTTGGAGCGATGCTGTTCACGATGCTCTCGGGCGAGGTGCCGCCGGGCACGCTGCATGTGACACCGGCCGTCGAGCGCCTCGTTCAGCGCGCGCTCGATACCGACGTCTCCCGCCGCTACAAGAACGCGACGGATCTCCTCGAGAACCTGCTCGAGGCGTTCGAAGACGATCGCTGGGAGATCGCGGATCGCGGCGAGGTCATCAAGGCTGCCGGGCTCTCCGCGACGGATACGAACATCGACGAGGCCACCGAGGACCTGCTGGCGTCCCTCGGGAACAACGCCGTGCAGGTCACGCCGATGCGGCCGAGCATGGACCTCCGTGCCGAGGCTTCCGCCGCACGCAAGCAGACCACGGGCAGCCGGCTCGATGCGCTCCTCCAGGATCTCGACGACTCGCGGGAGCTGACGACCGTGCAGGAGGGCGCGGCCTTCAAGCGCGATCCTATCTCCGAGCTGATCAAGCTCGATCCGCGACGCAAGGAAGCGATCGTGCAGGCCCGGTCGCGCGTGCCGTCGCTCGACGATCCAGACGACGAGACGCCGCTACCGCCACCGGTCCGCGACTCCGACGTGGACATGGTGCGGGCGTCGCGGCCGAACACGCGCGACGAGGTCGCCGCGATGAGTGCGCTGTCGGAGCTCGACGAGCCGGTGCGCCGCGTGTCGACTGCCGCCGAGCACGCCACCGCTGCCGCCGAGAAGCTCGAGAATGCCGCGCGGCGTGCCGAGGCAGCAGCGATTCGCGTCGAGACACCGCGGTCGGTGGCGAGATCGAACCTGGCCGAGCTTCCCGACTTCACGGACGTACCAACGCCGCGGCTCAAGAGTCGAGCACTCGGGATCATCTCGCTGCTCGTCGTGATCGGCGGCGCGATCGCGTTCTACAAGGTCTACACGGACCAGAAGGACCAGAACGCGGCCAACGAGGAGCGGCGCAAGAAGGACCAGGAGGATGTGCAGCGGCGCGAGAAGCTCGCGGTCGACGGGCTCGCCGACATGGGGACGATCAAGGTCACGTCGACTCCGGCGGAGGCGAGCATCTGGATCAAGCTCGGGCGCAGCGGTCCGACGTTCAAGACGTTCC
>JACCQV010000917.1 GCA_013813945.1 Deltaproteobacteria bacterium
ACCACAGGCGTCGGTGGTGTGGGCTCGGGAGGGTTGACCTCCATCTTCACGACTGGTGGCTCGACCGTGCTGGCCTGAGGCTCGGGCTCGCTGCGGCTGAGCTTCATCGCGATCAGGACCCCGGCGATGCCGACGAGCGCGGCGCCGAGCAGGACGAACGCGAATTTCCGGCGCGGTTGCTCCGGGTGCGTGCGGAGCTCGCTCGGCGAGATCGCCGGAGCGGACTTCTCGATCGCCGTGCGCTGCGGTACCCCGAGCGATCCCGGTGGCGGCGTCGAACGGAACATCTGTCCAGACGCATCGGACCCACCGTGCCAGCGTGCGCCGGCCGGATCGGAGCCACCATGCCAGCCGACCGGCGAGCTCTGCGCGCGCACCGGTGCACTGCCGACGTCGCGCACGTGATGCGGCACGCCGCGGAGGCCGACGCCGGTCGTCGAACCTTCCCAGCCGCCCTCGGCACGGCGCTGCATGCGCTGCATGCGCTCGACCAGCATCGACCCGGACTGCGGGTCCTGCGTGAACGGAACGAGGTCGCGCGCGAGATCTGCCATCGACTGGTAGCGGGCGTCCGGCGACTTCGCGAGGCAGCGCAGCACGACCTGCTGCAGGTCGACGGACGTCCGTTCCATCGGCGTTGGCGAATCGACCGCGACCTTGACGCACATCTCCGAGAAGCTCTCCGCCTCGAACGGTTTTCTGCCCTCGAGCAGCTCGTAGAGGACGGTGCCGAGCGACCAGATGTCTGTTCGACCGTCGACGAGGCGCGCCGATCGCATCTGCTCCGGGGACATGTATGCCGGCGTTCCGAGCAGCGACTGCGTCTGCGTCAGGTGCATGTCGGTGCCCATCGGCGACTTCGAGATTCCGAAGTCGAGCACCTTGATCAGCGCGGTTCCATCCGGGCGCCAGGTCACGAACAAGTTCGTCGGTTTGACGTCGCGATGAACGATGCCGAGGGAGTGCGCCTCGGCGAGGCCTTCGCACGTCTGCAGAATCAGCTCGGTGGCCCACGGTGCCGGCAAGGTGCCGCGCTCCTCGATCAGGACTCCGAGGTCCTGGCCATCGAGGTACTCCATGACCATGAACGGCGTGCCGTCCTCGAGCGTCCCGACGTCACGCACGCGCGCGACGTACTCGCTCTTGAGCTTCACGGCGGCCTGCGCCTCGCGCATGAACCGCTCGACCGCATCACGATCGAGAAGGACGTCCTGACGGAGCATCTTGAGCGCGACGCGCTCGTTCAACTGGAGGTGCGTGCACTCCGCGACCACGCCCATCCCGCCTTGACCGAGAATCGACTCGACGCGGTACTTCTCCAGGAAAACCTGGCCGATGCGGACTGCATCGGATGGTTTGGGAGTCTGGGCCACCGCGCAAAATCGTAGCGTGCCCCCAGGGTCCGCTCAACCTCTTGCAACGTGTAGGTTTTCACCTACGCAACGCACTGCACAATAAGTGATCTTCGAGCGTCGCCGCGAGGAAGCTCAGTGCTGGATCTGGTGGATCTTCAGCACGTTGGTCTGCATGCCCGATCCCACCGGAACGGCCATCGTGATCAAAACGTTCTCGCCGGGCAGCGCGAGGTTGCGTTCGATCAACGTTGCCTCCACGCGATCGAGCAGCTCCTCCGTGGTCGCGGACGGTCCGATCAACACGGGCGTCACGCCCCAGACCAGTGCGAGCCGGCGGAAGCTGACGTCGTTCGTGGTCAGGACCACGATGTTCGCCTCGGGTCGATACTCGCTGAGGAGCCGCGCGGCACCGCCGGAGTCGGACACGGCGACGATCGTCCGCAGCTTCATCGCCTTCGCGGCGGTGTACGCGGCGTGCGCGATCGCATTCGCCGAGACCGCGAGCTGGATGTCGGGGACCTCGTGCTCGGCCTTGTAGTAGGCGCTCTTCTCGATCTCCTCGATGATCCGCGCCATCGTGCGCACGGCTTCGACCGGATGGATGCCGGACGCAGTCTCGCCCGAGAGCATCAGGGCGTCGGTGGCGTCGAGCACCGCGTTCGCGACGTCGGATGCCTCTGCGCGCGTCGGGCGCGGCTGCGTGATCATCGACTCGAGCATCTGAGTCGCGGTGATGACGATCTTTCCGCGCTTGTTCGTCTCCTCGATGATCCGCTTCTGCCAGAGCGGGACCTTCTCCGGACCCATCTCGACGCCGAGATCGCCACGCGCGACCATGATG
>JACCQV010000935.1 GCA_013813945.1 Deltaproteobacteria bacterium
CGAACACGCCGGTCATCACCGCCTTGAACGCGTTGAGGGCGTTGCGGCGGACCTGCTCGGTGGCGTCGACCGGCGGATCGAGCACGGTGATCGTCTCGGCGGTCGCGAGCCCGTCGACGTACGGCAGCTTCTCGTCGACCACGAAGTGGCGGCGCAGCGGCACGGCCATCAACACGCCGAGCGTCGCGGCGCAGGTCAGCCACAGGAACGACACGTGCGGCTCGAGCACCATGCCGTACTTGCCCTTGGTGTTGTGACTCAGGAGCTCGAACGCTCCGAGCAGCACGCACATGAACGCGGTCTGCGCCGCGCTGGTTCCGGCGGCCTCGGTCAGGTTGTTCTGCCAGCGGTTGTAGCTCTTCCTGAAGAAGGCGATGTCGAGCAGCTTGAGGAACAGGAACCCGAAGAACGCAGCGACCACCGAGACGTTGGGACCGAAGCCGAGCTTCAGCACCATGTACGGATAGGCGCAGCCCATGATCACGGCGACGAGGAGTCCGGCGAGCACCACCGGCCACGTGATCTCACCGCGCAACTCAGAGTCGGGCCGCGGCGGCTGGGCGCCGAGTGCGGCGAGCTCGCGCGCGAGCTTGTCGGCCTTGGGCGCCTCGATGTCCTGATCTTCGTGACTCACGGTCGGGGACATAACACGGGCGTGTTACCGTCGCAGCTATGACCGTCCAACTGCAGCTGGGCGCTGCATCGATGAAGCTCGAGGGGTACGGCGCGCGGATCTTTGCGGGGCGCGATCCAGCGGCGTGCCAGCTGGCGCACATGGACGGGACCCTGTCCCGCCGGCATGCGGAGATCTGGGTCGAGAACGGCCAGACGTTCATCCGCGATCTGGGTTCTGCGAACGGCACCTGGGTCGACGGCACGAACCTCGGTCAGCAACCGGTGGCGATGCGGCCGGGCATGCAGATCTGGCTCGGCCACGTGCCGCTCGGCGTGACCTGGGCGATCGATGGCTCGAAGACGTCGCTGGCTCAGGAGATTCCCCCCGAGCTCAGGGCGCTGATCGCGGCGCGTCAGCAGCAACAGGCCGCGGCCGCCGCTGCGCCGCCTCCTCCCCAGGATGCACCGGCCAGCACGTCGACGCCGCTGCCGAAGGAGTACGCCTATCGCAAGCAGGGCTCCAACGACAACGGCACGCTGCTGCTCGCGCTCAAGCAGGACACGTTCTTCAACGGCACCAACATCGACGGCTACGTCGAGTTCACGGCGACCGACAGCGAGACGGTCGCGTCGATCTTCGTCGAGCTCGTCGAGCTCAAGCGCGGTGGCGTCGCAACCGGCCACGTCTGGGACCGGTTCCTCGTGCGCCAGGGTCCGTGGCGCGCGCAGAACGGCGACGTCCTCCCGCTCCCGTTCCAGCTCCGCGTTCCGCCGGGGACGCCGATGGCTGGACCCGATGTGTACTGGGAGATCCGCGGCGAGGTCGACATCAACTGGGCGAGCGACATCGAGGCCAAGATCGGCATCCACATGCGCAACCAGGACATGGAGCGCATCCGTGACGGCCTCGGCGCGATGGACTATCGCCTCGACGAGATCAAGAGCGTCGCGCGTGGCCAGCGGTTCGAGGCCGAGTTTCACCCGCCCGCACATCTCGCCAAGCAGTGGGGCGTCAACGACATCCGCCTCGAGATCGAGTACCTCGGCGCGAACCTCAAGGTCCGCATGAAGCTCGACCGCAAGGGCCTGCACCACGACCCGATGGTCGACCAGGTCTTCGAGATCGGTCGCCTCCGCGCCGCGTCGCAGCCCGAGATCAACGCGACGCTGAAGGCGATGCTCGATCAGCTGCTGCCGAAGTAGCCGGACACAAGTGGAGAAAGAAGTGGAGAAAGGGGCCTGACCCCTTTCCCCAGGACGCGGACCGAGCTCGATCCCTTCGCCTCGGGCCCGTGAGGCGCGCTGGCTACTTCTTGTTCTTCTTCTCGTCTTCGTCCTTCTTGCGCTTCTCGTCCGACTGCTTGCGCTGGTCGTCTTCCTGGCGCTTGCGCTGCTCGTCGGCCTGCTTGCGCTGGTCGTCTTCCTGGCGCTTGCGCTGCTCGTCCGCTTGCTTGCGCTTGTCGTCGTCAAGGCGCTTCCGATCCTCGTCGTCCTTCTTGCGCTTCTCGTCCTGCTGACGGCGATCGTCGGCTTGCTTGCGCTGGTCATCTTCCTGACGCTTGCGCTGCTCGTCCGCCTGCTTGCGCTTGTCGTCGTCGAGGCGCTTGCGATCCTCGTCGGCCTGCTTGCGCTTGTCGTCCTGCTGGCGGCGATCGTCCTCCTGCTTCTTGCGCTGGTCGTCGGCCTGCTTGCGCCGATCCTCGTCCTCACGCTTGCGCTGCTCGTCCGCCTGCTTGCGCTTGTCGTCGTCGAGGCGCTTGCGGTCGTCCTCGTCCTTCTTGCGCTTCTCGTCCTGCTGACGACGATCGTCGTCCTGCTTCTTGCGCTGCTCGTCGGCCTGCTTGCGCCGATCCTCGTCGAGGCGCTTGCGGTCGTCCTCGTCCTTCTTGCGCTTTTCGTCGTCCTGGCGCTTGCGCTGCTCGTCGGCCTGCTTGCGCTTGTCCTCGTCGAGGCGCTTGCGGTCCTCGTCGTCCTTCCTGCGCTTGTCGTCGGCCTGCTTGCGCTGCTCGTCGGCCTGCTTGCGACGATCCTCATCGGCGCGCTTGCGGTCCTCGTCGTCCTTCTTGCGCTTGTCGTCGGCCTGCTTGCGCTGCTCGTCGGCCTGCTTGCGGCGATCCTCATCGGCGCGCTTGCGGTCGTCTTCTTCCTTCTTGCGGCGGTCGCGCTCGGCGTCCTCGGCCTGCTTGCGCTGCTCGTCGTTGCGCTTGCGCTGGTCCTCGTCGAACTTCTTCTTGTCCGCTTCGTCCTTCTTCTTGCGCTCGTCGGCGAGCTTGCGCTCCTCCTCGAGCCGCTTCCTCTGGTCCTGATCGAGCTTCTTGCGGTCCTCGTCTTCCTTCTTCTTGCGCTCGTCATCCTGCTTGCGCTGCTCGTCGGCGCGCTTCCTCTGATCTTCGTCGAGCTTCTTCTTGTCAGCTTCCTCGCGCTTCTTGCGCTCTTCCTGCTGACGACGCTCATCATCGGCACGACGCTTCTCGAGCTCGGCCTGTGCCTTCTTCTGCTGCTCGAACCGCTCGCGCTCGTCCTGCTCGCGGCGCTTCTTGTCTTGATCCTGCTGGCGCTGGCGCTGCTCATCGAGCTTCTTGCGCTCGTCCTCGAACTTCTTGCGCTCCTCTTCGAGGCGGCGCTTCTGCGCATCGTCCTGCGCCTTGCGCTGCTCGTCCTCGTTGCGCTTGCGGCGCTCGTCGAGGCGCTTCTGCTCCTCCTCGCGGCGGTTGCGCTCGTCTTCCCAGCGGCGACGCTCATCCGCCTCGCGCTGACGCTCCTGTTCCTGGCGGCGCAGCTGCGCCTCGCGGTCCTTGCGGATCTGCTCCTCGCGGCGCTTGCGCTCCTGGAACTCGCGGCGGTTGTCGCGAACCTTCTGCTCGGCCTGCCGGTACTGGTCGCGATCGTAGCGACCGAGCTCGCGGAGGGCGACCCGATCGCGGCGCGCGTTGATCTTGTTCCTGCGCAGCCAGTCCTCGTCGGGTCCGGCGACCCAGAGGTCCTTCTTGTTGTTGCGATGGAACCGGAAGATGCGGTTCGTGCCGCGGATGTACGTGTTGAAGTTCGCCGTGACGTAGTGCCGGCGCAGGTCGATGCTGGTCAGCTGCGACGCGGGGATGAACCGCCACTGCTCGTCGGGCACGTAGGTGTCATCGGAGTAGCCCATCGGCGCCCAGCCGACCCAGCCGTCACCGGTGCGCCACTGGACCCATGCCGGTCCCCACTTGAGATCCGGAGCCCAGACCCAGCGGTTGACCCAGACCCAGCGGCCGTAGTGATCGGTCGCCCAGCCGAACGGATCGTTCGAGACCCAGGTGAAGCCGTAGTCGCTCCACTTCCAGTGGCCGTTCATGTACGGCTGGTAGTTGGCGTCCGAGGGTGCGAACACCCAGCCGAACTGCTTGTCGTCGTACCAGGACCCGTACGGAGCGAGCTCGCTATAGAAGACGTCGATCGAGGGCACCGACTGCCCGTCGAGATCGAAGTTGACGTCGACGTAGACCGGGCCGATCGGCTCCTGGTAGGTCGGCTCGCTGACCGGCGGCTGATATACCGCCGGCTCGGGCGGCGGCGGGGGCTGCTGCGGATAGGGCCGCTGCGGCTGCTGTTGATATCCGTACTGCGGAGTCGGGGTCGCCTGGACGGTACAACCCGCGAGCAGGACGACGCTGAGCCACTTTCTCATTCGCATGCCTGGCACCTTTCGACGGGACCTGCGTGTGACGGCACACAGCACCCCGTATTCACCCGAATATACAGGTTCCGGCCGGTTCTCCGCGGTCCGCTAGGCGCTTCCAACCACGCCGACCTTCGCGAGCTTCTTGCCAATCGCCTGAAGGCGCTGATGTAGCGCATGTGCCTGCATCGCCAGCTCTTCGAACTCGGCTTCCCGCGCGACCTTGGCCAGCTCTTCGGCGCGCCCCGAAAGGCCGAGCACGGTCTCGGAGACATCACGCGCGTCCTTCACGGTCGGCGAAGCGGTCGAATCACCGTTGTCGGCCTTGGACTGGATCAGGGCGTTCAGCCCGCCGACCTCGCCCGCGAGCCCGGTCAGCTCGCCCATGAGCTCCTGCAGTCGCGTGTTGCGCTGCTGGATTGCCGGAACATGAGCCACCACGTTCTTCGCGAGCTGCTCCTGCTCGTCGCGTGCACCGGCCAGTGCCTTGACCAGCTTCTGTCCCGCCTGCTGGAGACGCTCCTCGCAGCTGGCGATCTCACCGAGCAGCTGATTGGCGCGCTCGAGGTACTTCACGCTCGAGAGCGGCGCCTTGAGGAACAGCTCGCCGAGCCGGCCATAGCTCGAGAGCTCGGTGTCGAACTCGGCTGCTGCGTCGACGAGCGGCGTGGATTCTACTTTCGCCATCGCGAGCGACCGTACTAGATCATCGGCCCCAGGTCAGCGGCTCGCAGAGCCAGAGTCGGTAGGGAACGTGCGTTGCGGTGAACACGTGACGTGGACGCCACCCTGCCGACGCGAGGATCGCCTGCATCGCGACCGGCGTGTGCTTGTAGCTATGCGCGGTCACGATCGACTCGCACTCGGCAAACGTGACCGTCGTGTCGTCGATATGGACGCTCTGCCGCCGCAGGCTGACGAGGTGCATCTCCATGCGTGACGCTGCATCGTTCCACACCGCGCGGTGCTCGAACTCGTCGAGATCGAACGTCGCCCCACGTGTCGCATTGAGGTGCGCGAGGACATGCTTGGCGTGGGCCGCGTTCACGCCGCGCTCGTCGTCGTACGCACCGTGCAGGAGTTTCGGATCGCGAGTGCCATCGGCGCCGAGCAGGAGCAAGCGATCAGAGCCCGCGGCATCCCCCAGCAGCTTCAGGAACGTGCGTGCTTCGTCAGGCTCGAGGTTTCCGATCCGCGATGCCGGCAACACCACCAGGGTGCGCCGCCACTCGTGCTGCGGCACCGGGAGATCGAAGCCGCGCGTGGACTCGGCCGTGACGGCCTGGACCTCGGGCTTCGGGAGTGCGGCGCGCAGCAGATTTGCCGCGCGGTGCAGCGGACCTGGCGCACTGGCGATCGACACGTAGCTCGACGGCCGCTCGAGTGCTGACAGCAGCAAGCGGCTGCGCACCGAGTCACAGCCACCTGGCTCGATGACGCGTGCCTCGGCGCCGACGTGATGGGCGATCGTGCCGGCATGCTGGTGCAGGAGCGCGAGCTCGGCACGCGCCGGGTAGTACGCCTCGAGCTGGGCGACATGCTCGAACAGCTCCACCCCGGCGCCCTCGTAGAGCAGCCTGGACGGGAGGTGCTTGCGCGGTGCGCGAAGGCCGGCGAGGACGTCGTCGTCGGCGCGCAGAGAGCGGGCGGCGGATCCATGCGTCATGGTGCACCTCGGTCAGTCGCGAGCCGTACGCCGGTCATTTGCCAGCGTGCGGACGGCGCGAAGAAATTGCGGTAGCTCGCGCGGACGTGACCGCGCGGAGTCAAGCAGGACCCGCCTCGCAACACCATGTTGCCGGAGCTGAACTTCCCGTTGTACTCGCCGATCGACCCCGCCAGCGATCGAGCCCCCGGATACGGCGCGTACGCGCTCTGCGTCCACTCCCAGACATCACCGAACAGCTGGCGTATCCCGTCGCCGGTCGCAGGCCGCGGGTGGAGGCGATCGTCGTCGGCCCAATGTGCTGCGCGCGGTCGCAAACCCGTGGCGGCAAGCTCCCACTCTGCTTCGGTCGGGAGTCGCGCTTGTGTCCAGCGCGCGATCGCATCGGCTTCGTAGTAGCTGAGGTGACACGCGGTCTCGGCGGCATCGACCTCGCGCACGCCGGCGAGGTCGTACTGCATCCACATGCCGTCGCGGTGCTCCCAGTACAGGGGCGCGCGCCAGCCTTCTCGCTGCGCCGTCGCGAAGCCGTCTTCGAGCCACAGCCGCGGCTCGTCGTAGCCACCGTCACCCATGAACGCGAGAACCTCGGCATTGCACAGCGGTCGGGTGGCGAGAGAGAACGGCGCGATGACGGCCTGGTGGCGCGGACGTTCGTTGGCGAACGAGAACCCGTGCTCGCCGGCGCCCATCTCGACCAGGCCACCATCGAGCTCGATCCATTCGAGCGGTCCGATCGTTCCGCCGCCGGTTCGCTCGAGGTCGGTTCGATACGCCGGCTGCAGCGGTTGGGTTCCGAGCACGTGCTTGACGTCGGTCAGCAAGAGCTCCTGATGCTGCTGTTCGTGGTGGAGACCGAGCTCGATCACGGCCTGCGCCGGACCGTCGAGCCGATCGGCAGCGAGTGCCTCCTCGATTCTGCCATCGACGGCAGCGCGATACGCGTGCACTTCTTCGAGCGACGGCCGGCTGATCCGTCCACGCATTGCGCGATCGACGAGCGGCCCGAAGCTCTCCGCGTCGCTGTTGAACAGCAGCCGATAGCGCGGATCGATGCTTGGTGATCCGATCGTGCTGAGGACGAGCTGCTCGAAGAACCACGTGGTGTGAGCGAGGTGCCACTTCGCGGGGCTCGCATCCGGCATCGACTGGATCGCGTGGTCCTCGATCGAGAGCGGCGCGCACACGCTCACCGAGCGTTGTCGCACGGTCTTGTAGCGCAGCATCAGATCGAGCGCTTTCACTGCGCCACGAGCCTTGCAGCGGCCGTACCAGCGGATCGAGCCATCACCGAGCGCGAACGGCACGAGCGGGTGACCGCCGTATCGGTCGAGGCGATTCCGGATGCTCGCCATCACGAGCTGGCCGATCCGGACCGTCCCGCGACGGCTGTCCTTCGGCCGGATCCGCAGGGTCGCCCGAGCCACGGCGCTCGGTCTGGTCAGAGCCGCACAGGAGACCAAGTTGCAGGTCGGAGGACGATGTGGCGCCGACGCAGGCCCGCGCGCTACTGAACGCCGGGGGCCGGCATGCGCGGACCGTAGAACCGCATGCTGGCGATCATCATCGTTTCGTTCCCGCCCTTGACCTCGCGGCGCGCCGCGAGGTCGATCCCCCACTTGATGTTCGCGATCCCGATACCGCCGGTCACGTACGTCGCGGCGAGCTCGTTGTCGTGAATTGCGCCGGCGCGGATCGGAAACCCGTACGACGCCGAGCGCAGAAACAGCTCCGCGCCGCCGCCGTAGCGCGCCCCGGCGCCATCGGTCTTCCACCGCGAGTCGAAGCTCAATGCGAAGATCGGAATGGGACGCGCGAGGACGCCGCCACCAACCGCCTTCGGGAACTGAGTCGAATCTTCGGTGCCCCACAGGTTCTGACCCGACACGCCGAGGTTGATCAGCTCGGTCAGGCGAATGGTCGCGCCGAGATCGAACGAGAAGCCACTCTTCTTCTCCTCGGACATCACGTTCGAGTCGAACCGGAAGTACTTCGTGGTCGTGCCGATCATGACACGCGGGGTGATCTGGCGTGACAGCGACGAGCCCGCGATATGCGTGGTGCGGCTCATCGCCATGCCACCGAGCTCCGGGTTCGAGCCGGCATAGCTGTAGAAGAAGCAGCCCGGCACCGCGTTCGTGGAGTCGCACGCCGACACGCCGATCAACGAGGCACTATCGGACTGGCGGTAGCCATAGCCGCCCTCGAACACGAGCTCGCGGTTGAGCGGGAGACCGGCGGGATTGAGCCCGATCGCGGTAGCGCCCGTTGCGCTCGCCCGCATCGCCTCCCCCACCGCGATCTCGCGCGGACCGAGCAGATCGTCGAGCGAATCAGGCTCCGCGTGAGCGACGCCCAGGACAGAAGTCACGACGACGACACAGGCCACGAACGATCGCATGACCCGAGTGTTGGCGCGGTTCCGCTCTGTGCGCAAGAAACACGGTGCGCGTGCCGATCTGGCAGCGCCGCACGAGCGCCCTAACCCCAGGGATCGCTTGTGTTGACCTCGTAGGCGTAGGCGTAGGCGTCTGCGTAGGCGACTCCGAGGCAACCGGCCGAGCCACCGGCCGATACCGGGTCGATGTTCCATTTC
>JACCQV010000955.1 GCA_013813945.1 Deltaproteobacteria bacterium
TGTCCATGTAGACATCGGACATCGTCACCCAGCGCATCACCGGGTGGCCCTCGTCGATCTCGGTGATCCGGGGGCTCGGAGATTCGCCACGAATCGCGATCGGGCTGTTCGCGCCGGTCGGGGGGAAGAACAGGAGGCTGGCCGGCGGCATCGGCAGCACGGACGGCGTGTGCTCGTCGAAGATCACGACATCCATGCCGTCGACGATCGACGGGTTCGCGTCGTACTCGGCCGGCTTGAACTTGACCGGATCGACGTTGTCATAGACGAGCAGGGCGCCCTCGAGGAACAGGTTGTCCTCGGTGATCATCGCGACCTTCTGCTTCTTGCGCGCAGGGAGCAGAGCGTACGCTTCGTCGTCGAGCTGGAACGGATCGGAGCCTCCGACGCCCTCGACCGGCTGCAGCGAGACCCGGAGCTTGTTGTCCTCGCTCGCCGGAAGTTTCTCGTAGACGCGATGGATGCGCTCGCCGGGGGCGAGGTCGATCCGCTTGCTGTCGACGTTGGATGCACCGTTGTAGAGGCGGAGCTGGCGGTGCGCGGGCTCGGTGCCGAAGTTCTGGAGCTCGACGTACACCTCGTAAGCGGCCTTGTTCGCGATGTAGCGGCGGACGTTGAACGCGATGATGCCGACGTTGTCACTGCGCCGGCCGACCGGCAGGTAGCGGACATCGACGCTCGAGAGATCGACGGCCGCGAGGTTCTTCGCATTCCAGGCGGCCGCGGTCTTCGGGTCGTTCGGGTCCTTGGGTGGCGGGGCAGGGGCCGCGGCCTTGTCCCAGCTCACCAGGCCGAGCTGCGCTTCCGGGAACGCGCCATCGGAGATCACGACGATCAGCGGGTTGGGCCGATCGCGTAGCGCATCCGCCGCGGCACCGAGCGCCCGCGTCAGATCGGCGGGCGTGTCACTGGCGGTGATGCCGTCGATGATCTTGTTGAGCATCGGCGCATCGGTCGAGAACCGTGACATCGGAGTCGCCTGGCCATCGACCTTCATGATCAGGGCGAGGTCGCCGCCGCCCATGCCGTCGATGAGGGACTTCGCACGCTCCTTCGCGATCTGGAGCCGCGACTTCGTGCCGGCCTCGTCGCCGTCCATCGCCTTCATCGAGGCGGACGCATCGAGCAGCACGACGACGCTGCGCGCCGCGCGCGACGTTCCGCCGAGCGTGGGGTCGAGAGCGGCGAACAGGATGACGCCGAGGATCAGCAGCATCAGCAGCAGCGACATCAACCGTTTGAGGTGCTTCCAGAGGGAGTTGGCGTCCTTCTGCTCGAGGACGCGTCGCCACAGGCGCGCGAACGGCACCTCGAAGCGGCGTCTCCGCATCTTGATGATGTACGCGCTGACGGCGAGCAGCGCGGCGCCGCCGGCAATCCACGCGAACACCGCGAGCGGGATGGGCCCGAGGAAGCTCACCTCAGGAACCCTCCCGAGCGGAAGATCTTGAGCACCAGCTCGTCGAACGGGATCGAGGTGTGGGTCCGGAAGAACGGCATCGCGTACTTCGTGCAGTACGCCTCGAGCTCCTTGCAGTACTTCTCGTGCTCGGCCTGATACGCATCGAGCAGCGCGCGCGACACCGTGACTTCCTTGGTCTCACCGTTCTCGCAGTCGACGAGCGTCAGGTCACCGTGCAGGTTCGGCTCGGCCTCTCGCTTGTCGTAGACCTGGAGCACGAACGGCTCGAACTTGTTGTAGCGGAGCGTGTTGAGCCCGGCCTGGAAGCCCTCGGGGTCGTAGAAGTCGGAGATCAGCACGGCGAGACCGCGGCGCTTGTTCTGCGTGACGAACGTCTTCATGCACTCGGCGAGGTCGGTCTGCCCACCGATGGCGCATTGCCGGAGGAACTCGAACACGCGGAAGATGCGGTTCTTGCCGCGCGACGGTGGCATCCGGCCGACGAGCTTGCCGGCGAACGGAATGATGGCGACGCGATCGAGGTTCGCGAGGCCGACGTACGTCAGGGCGGCGCCGACCTGCATCGCGTAGTGCAGCTTGGGCAGCGGCGAGCCGATCGACATCGAGTCCGAGACGTCGACGAGGATGTAGATCGAGAGGTCTTCCTCTTCCTCGAACAGCCGGAGCAGAAGCTTGTCGAGGCGGCCGTAGAGGTTCCAGTCGATATACCGAAAGTCGTCGCCGCGTGAATACGTCCGGTGATCCGCGAACTCGATGCCCGAACCGACCTTGCGCGTCCTGCGCTCCGCGCGCAGGTTCCCGGCGAAGACCTTCCTCGAGACCATGTGCAGGTGCTCGAGCGTCTTCAGGAACTTCTCGTCGAACAGCTCGCTGCGATCCTGAGCACGGTTGCCCTTGATCGCGGACGGAGGCTTTCGAGGATCGACGGCCTTGAACGCGCCGGAAACGGACGGGCGAGCCACTAGACCTCTTTGGTCGCCTTCAGGATCTCGCCGATGATCGAGTCGGCTTCGATGCCTTCCGCTTCACCTTCGAAGTTCATGATCAGACGGTGGCGCAGGGCAGGGGTCGCGACGTGGCGGATGTCGTCGATCGAGACCGCGTAGCGCCCTTCGAGGAGCGCGCGGATCTTCGCGGCGAGGATCACGGCCTGCAGCCCGCGCGGGGAGGCGCCGTACCGCAGGAACTGCTTGGACATCGCGGTCGCTTCGGGGTTCTCCGGGTGCGTCGCGAGGATCACGCGAACCGCGTAGTCCTGGATCTGGCGCGCGAGCGGGACCTTCCGCACGAGCTCGCGCATCTCCATGATCCGGGTCTTCTCGATCACGGCCTTGGGCTTGGGCATCGTGTCCGCGGTCGTGCGATCGAGGATCGTGTGCAGCGACGCCTTGTCGGGATACTCGACGATCAGCTTGAAGAAGAACCGATCGAGCTGCGCCTCGGGCAGCGGGTACGTACCTTCCATCTCGAGCGGGTTCTGCGTCGCGAGAACGAAGAACGGTTTCTCGAGGATGTACGTCTGCTTCGCGACGGTGACCGAGCCCTCGCTCATCGCCTCGAGCAGCGCCGACTGGGTCTTGGGTGTCGCGCGGTTGATCTCGTCGGCGAGCACGATGTTCGCGAAGATCGGTCCCTTCTGGAACTCGAAGACCTTCTGGCCGTCCTTCTCGACGATGACGTTGGTGCCGACGATGTCGGCGGGCATCAGGTCCGGCGTGAACTGCACGCGCGAGAAGTTCGCGTGGATCGTCTCGGCGAGCGTCCGCACGAGCATCGTCTTGCCGAGGCCGGGGACACCTTCGAGCAGACAGTGACCGCCGCCGAGGAGGCACATCATCACGCCCTCGATGATCTTGTCCTGCCCGACCATCATCGTGCCGATCTCGTCACGCAGCCTGCTCAGATCGGCGGTGAACGAGGTGACGGTCGCTTCGACGTCGCGCGGAGGAGCGGAGGTAGTAGTGCTCATGGCGTGGGTTGCTCTTTGATTCCTGGAGAGTCGGTTGCCGGCGCGGGCACAGCTTCGTCCGTGCTCTGGCCCGTGCTCGGGTGGATCTTCGCGAAGTAGCGCTTCACGTAGTACTTGTAGCTCGACGGTAGCTTTTCGGTACGCATCACCTCTTCGACGATGCGCTGGTAATCCGCGTAGACCTTCTTGTAGCCGACGCCGGCGAAGCCCTTCTGCGCGGCGGCGAGGATCGTCTCGCGGCGAGACGTGCCCTTGCTGCCCTGCTGGCCCTGGAGCTCCTGGTCCTTGGTGTTGCCGGTCTTCTGCGTCGCATCGCCGGTGAGGTTGTCATCGGTACCGGTACCCCACTGCTTGCCGCCGGACCCCTGACCCTGACCACCGGGCTGCTGGCCCTGACCCTGGCCGCCCTGACCCTGACCCGGCTTCCACGCCTGGCCCGAGCCCTTCTGCCCGCGTGCGCGTGCCTGGAAATCCTTGTTCTTGCCCTGCTTGTTGAACGGATCCTGTGGGCCCTTGTTGCCCTTCTGCTTCGCGCGGCGCATCGCCTCGCGCAGGTCGTCCATCTGCGACGACATCTTCTTCTGGGCGGACTGCTTCCGCTGATCCTGATCGACGCGGCCGGTCTCGCGCGCGGCATCCTTCATGTTGCGCGATGCCTGCTTCTCGCGCTCCTCCTGCTCCTTGTCCTGCTCGTCCTTGCTCTTGTTCGGATCCTTCTGCGGCTTCTCGAGATTCTCGGCTGCCTTCTCGATGTCCTTCTGGAGCCGCTTGAGCGCCTGGCGCTGCGCCGACTGATCCTTGTCGTCCTGGTCCTTGTTGAGCTTCTGCAGCTCGTCCTTCTTCTTCGCGAGCTGGCGCTCGGCTTCGAGCTGCTCCTTCTCGGTCTTCGCTTCGTCCTTCTTCTTCTGCAGGCGCTTGATCTCGTTCTCGAGCTTCTGCTGCATCTGCTCCTGCTTCGCCTTCTGATCCTTGTCCTTCTTTTCCATCTGCTCGCTGACCTGCTCGAGCTTCTGCTGGAGCTTCTCCTTCTCCTTCTCGGTCAGCGGCTTCTCGTTCTTCATCTCGTCGAGCTTCTTCTGCAGATCCTGCTTCTGCTGCTCGGTGAGGTCCTTGTTCTCGAGCTGCTTCTTCAGCTCTTCCAGCTTCTTCCCGAGCTCCTTCGGATCGAGCTTGTCGGCGAGCTTCTCCATCTCTTCCTTGGCCTTCTGCAGGTCGTTCTTCTGCAGCGCCTCGCCGAGCTCCTTGGTCACTGGCTCCTTCGCGAGCTCCTTGCCCATCTCGGCCATGGCCTTCTGGACCTCGGCCTCGTTGGGCTCGGCGTCCTTCTTGAGCGCTTCCTCGGCCTTCGCCAGGGCATCGAGCAGCTGCTCCTTCGTGATCTTGCCCATCTCGGCATCGATCAGGAGCTGCTCGATCTTCTTCGCGAAGTCCTCGAGCTCCGGAACTTCGTCGCGCTGCCCGGCCGCCTTGAGCTGATCGAGGATCGCGTCGACGTACGCGCGCTCGTCGGGATCGAGGAGGACCGCGGTCTCCTTGTGATAGCGCGTGTCCTTGAGATCGACGACGGTGAACGGCACCGGGCCGACGGCCTGCTTGCCAATGTACGCGGTGAGGATCGTGTCCCCGATCGGTGCGTTATCCGGGATCCGGATCTTGATGCTGGTCTTGGTCCAGTCGAGCACGGCGACCGGGCGGGCCTTGTCCGATGGCCCGAGGTACACCGATGCATCGGTCGGTACGAACCCGGTGGTCTCCGACTCTGCGGTGACTCCGGGAGCACCGATCACATTGCGCGCGCGGGTGGCGAGTGAAGCCACGGGAGAAGCGACGCCGGTCAAAAGATTTTCGCCGATCAGATGGACGACCTCGCCGGGGCGAGCGTGGTCGGGCGTGGCCCGGAACAGACTCGGGTCCCGGTTCCCGCGCGGGATCATGAGACCGGCAGCGAGCGCCGAGATCAGGAGGAACCCGGCAGCCGCGCGCAGATCTTTGGGTTCGGCGAACGGGGCGGCGGCCTCGATGTTCGCGCGGGGCACGGCGCGAACGCCGTCCTTGATCGCTGCGATCATCAGCTCTTCGGTCTCGTCGTCGGCCGTGGCGGTGGCAATACCCATCGTCCGGTCAAACGCGATCGCGGTCGACAGGCGGTCGGCGAGGTTCGATGCGCGGTCGATCCGGCGGGCAACCGCTTCGTCGTCGATCTTGCGCGACGCGCTGACCAGCGCGCCGATGATGATCATGCCGACGGACGCGATCAGCATGCCGATGCCGGTCCCGCGAGAGACGAGATCGATCCGCATCGTGAAGATCGCAATGAGGGCCGTCGCCGCAGCCAGGATCGTTGCGGTGGTCGCTCCTTCGAGCGCCCATTGGCTGCGGATCCGGAACCGAGCCCTGCCGATCAGGCGCTGGATCGCCGACGTATCAGTAGCTTGCACGGGGGCTCCTACGTGAGAGCGGGCCACGACAGGCCGCGTCTCTGCCTTCCAACGGTTGAGGATAGCACCAACATTCCACGCGCCAGCCCGACATAGGGTCTATGTGGCTGCGACGTCTGAGACACCGCGAATCCGGTTCCGTTGCCCGCGCCTACACCTACACGTGGGTGTCGACGGAGATTGCGATTGAACCTGAGACGGCTCCCGCGAAGGCGAGCACGACGACCGCTACGTGACCAATCTGGCGGCTAGAGCCAATGCCGGTCAGTTGAGCAATTTCGTACAGGTGGACGTGTCACGTGCACGTGCACGTGCACGTCCACGATCGCAACCGCAACGAGCTGCCGATATGCCCGGCATGCTCGACTACGAGAAGCTCGAGGTTTACCAGCGTGCAATCGAACACCTCGCGTTTGTGTTCAAGTCGATCCCGAGTGTTCGGCGTGGCTACTCCGCGATGGTGGATCCATGGGCAGCCGAGCTGCGACGTCGGTGCCGCTCAGCATCGCCGAGGCCGTCGTCAAGACAGGTGATTCCAACCGAGAGGCGATGGAATGCGGCGCCATCCTGGACGTCATCCCACTGCTGTGCACGACTCCGAGCTCACCCGAGCCAATGCCTCGTCCGGATCGTCGGCATGTTGAGCCGAAGGTACCGGTGATCGTGGACGTGGACGTGCACGTGCCACGTGCACGTGGAAATCGGCACTAACTGACCAGCATTGCGGCTAGAGCTCGAAGGAAGCGAGCCAGAACTTGTTACTGGTCGAGTCGACGATCTCCCACGACGAGCGACCGCGCTCGGTGGGCAGCAGGGCCTTGAGTCCCTGGATCTGCCCGTTCGTCCCCACCGCGAAGTAGCGCCGGCCGAAGGGCGAGCGCGCGCGATCCGCGAAGTACTTCGTGGCCTCGAGGTTGTTGGTGTTGGGAAAGGCCGTCTTCATCTCGGGGAGGAAGCCGAGGATCTCCTCCTGTGACCAGAAGTTCTCCCCGCGCCAGTAGAGCTGGAACGCGATCAATCGATCGGCCGCCACCGCGCGGAGCGGCCGGCGTGGGCTGCGCTTGGCGGTCTTGCCGCGCTCGATCCACGGCTTCAGCTTGTCGCGCTCGCCCGGGAGCAGCGTGATGTCGACCGAGTGATCGTGGATCGCGGTCGCGGTCCCGACGAGGACGATCACCTCATCCGGGGTCTTGCCACCCTCCTGCGGGTAGATCCGGACGTCGAGCAGCATCGGCTGACCGACGTGAAGCGTGCGGGGGATCTTGGTCTCGAACGACCACGTCTCGCCGCGATCGTGCCAGTCGTCGTGGACCTGACGTGCGCCAAAGTAGATCAGGTGCTGGCCATGCACCGAGCGCTGCTCGTAGTACGTGCGTACCGCGTCGCCCATGCCCCAGTGCGTTCCGGCGATGGGCATGTACACGTGGAGCGCCCACAGGCAGATCGCGAGGCCTGCGGCGCCGATCGCCGCGACGCCGATGCGTGCGAACCGGGTGGCGAGAGCGATCAGTGCGACCACGGCGAACGCGCCGAGCAGGAGGAACCCATCCGAAGGATCGTTGAACCACGGATCGCCGGACGGCCACGGGCGGTCGTAGCGGAACACGAACATCTCGATCCACCGATCGGGCTCGAACATCAGGTCGCGGCAGATCAGGAGAACGATGCCGGCGCCGGCCGCGGCGAGCAGGGGATGCAGCCGTGCACGCTTGGCGGCGATATCGTCGAGGAACAGCGCGACGAGAAGCGCGAGCGGCGGGATGGCCGGCAGGATGTAGTGGTGGAACTTCGTCTGCACGAGGCAGAACGTGGCGACCGCGACGATCGCCCACAGCGCGATGATGAAGCGAACGCGGCCCTCGCGCGTCTCGACACGAGCGCGCAGGAATGCAGCACCGAGCGCGGCGGGCAGCAGCGCGGCCCACAGCCACATGCCGTGCCCGATCTGCGAGGTGTAGTGCTCGAACGTGCCGAGCGACTTGTCGACCGTGCCGGATCCCGCGCGATTGAGGACGTGCTGGAACAGGTACTCGTTGATGAAGCCGATGCCGTCCTTGAGAAACATCGCGAGGTGCCAGGGCAGGAAGATCGCGATCATCAGGAGCACGCCGCGCTTGAGCTCGAAGTCACCGAGGTAGAGCTCGTGCCAGCGCCCCATGATCGCGACGAACAGCACTCCGACGGCACCGACAACCGTCAGTCCAGGCGGCCCCTTCGCGAGCACGCTGACCCCGAGACAGCCGTAGCAGCCGAGCAGGTAGACCTGCCGCATCTTCGTGATCCGCGCCATCCCGAGCACGTGCTCGGCGAAGTTCTTGGTCGTTCCGCCGATCTTGACGAACGGGACGCGGATTCCCTTCCACACCGCGTGGTGCGTCGCTCCGAGGAGGAGCAGCATCAGCAGCGGCAGCCAGATGGCGGGCGACGGTAGCTTGCTGCGCATCGCGAGCTGCGGCGCCGAGATGAAGTAGATCGCGTAGTAGATCGCCTGGATCACGATGATCCCGCCGACGATCGCCATCGTGACGTGACGCGCATCGATCCCGAGCTTGCCGAGCCTCAGGAACGGGACGATCGGGCGCTCACCATCCTCGAGCGCGAGTATGAACAGCGCGATCGCGCCGATCGTGCAGGCCGTCAGCGGCATGTCGGGCATCGCATTGCGCGCGATCATGCAGAACATCGGCGTCGAGCCGACGACGAGCAGGCCGAGCCATGCGGCGCGTCGTCCGACAAGTCGCAGGAGCATCCACCACATCAGAACCAGGCCCGAGATCGCGGCGAGGATGAAGGGCAACCGGATCCCGATCATCACGCGCGCGGTGTCGGTCATCTCGCCCGAGTAGCCGCCGTCCGCTGCGACGCCGACCGCGCGCATTCCCGCCGCCATCATCCAGAACTGGAGGACGGGCTTGCTGCGAAAGCCTTCGTTCTCCTCGAAGCCGCCGCCGAGCGATCCGGGCCACTGCGTGTGCACCCAGTCGTTGTTCTGCAGCATCATCCGCGCGACTTCGCCGTAGTGCGTCTCCCACGGATCGACGAGCGAATAGCTGCCGATGCCGGGGACCAGCACCAGCAACGAGACGAGCACCACGAGGGCGAGCTCGAACCGAGCAAATCTGGGGAAGATCATCACAGCCAGAACGCCGCGATGGTGAATTTGTTGCTCGACGTGTCCACGATCTCGAAGCTCTCCTGCGCGCGCTGGGTCGGTAGCATCGAGCGCGCGCCGGTGATCCTGCCAGCTTCGGTGATGATGAAGTAGCGGCGGCCGAGCGGGGCGCGCGTGCGATCTTTGATGTACTCGCTGAACGCCACGTTGTCGGTCTTCACGAACGCGGTCTTCATCTCCGGGAGCCAGCCATAGATCTCGTCTCCGGACCAGAAATTCTCGCCGCGCCAGTACAGCTGCCATGCGATCAGGCGGTCGGCATCGACAACGCGCACTGGCTTGCGACCGGTGGGCCCATCCGGCTTGTTCCCGATCAGGTTGTGGACCTTGGCGAGCTCACCGGGGGCGAGCTTCAGTGTCACCGAGTGATCGCCGATCGCACTGACGTGCGCGAGCATCGCGACCTCGCGCTCCATGATCCGTTCCTCGGTAGCTTTGTTCAGCTGGACCCGGATCGTCATCGGCTGGCCCTCCTGGAGCGTCTCCGGCACGAAGGTCTCGAGCTCCCAGGTGTCCTTGACGTCGTGCCAGTCGTCGTACGCCTGACGCGCTCCGAAGTAGACAAGCTTCTGGCCATAGATCGTTCGCTGCTCGTAGTACGTGCGCACGGCATCGCGCATGCCCCAGTGCGTTCCGGCGTGCGGCATGTAGCTCTGGAGCGCCCAGACGCAAATCGCGAGGCCGACCACGCCGACAACATACACGCCGATCCGGTGCAGCGGCATGGCGAGCAGGGGCAGAGCGATCGCTGCCGCGAGCCCGAGTGTGAGGAAGCCATCGGACGGATCGAGCGCCCAGGGTTCGTTGTTCGGCCACGGGCGGTCGTAGCGGAACACGAACATCTCGATCCAGCGCTCCGGTTCGTGCATCAGGTCGCGGCAGAGCAGCAGCACGATGCCGCAGCCGAGCGCAGCGAACAGCGGATGCAGTCGCTTGCCGCCGGCAACATCGTCGAGCAGGAATGCGACGAGGATCGCGAGCGGAGGGATCGCCGGAAGGATGTAGTGGTGAAACTTGGTCTGCACGAGGCAGAACAGCGCGACCGCGACGATGGCCCAGAGCAGCGTCATGAACCGGACGCGACCCTCACGCGTATCCGTTCGCGCCCGGAGGAACGCAAACGTCACGGCGGCCGGTAACAGAGCCGCCCACAGCCACATGCCGTGGCCGATCTGGTCGGTGTAGTACTCGAATGTGCCCGGCGAGTTGTCGACGCCGACGCCGGCGCGATTGAGCACGTGGGTGAACAGGTACTCGTCGATGAACCGGATCCCGTCCTTGAGGTACATCGCGACGTGCCACGGGACCGCCGTGACGATCATGATCACGAGGCCGCGCTTGATCTCGAAGCCGCCGTCGTAGAGCTCGCGCCACTTGCCGAGGAGGATCACGTGGAGCGCCAGCACGCCTGCGATCACCGTGAACCCGGGCGGCCCCTTCGCGAGCAGGCTGACGCCAAGGAGGAAGTAGCAGCCGAGGAGATAGACCTGCCGCATCTGGGTGATCGGCTCGACGCGCAGCAGATGCTCGGCCGGACGTTCGGTGTCCCTCCACGTACGCGCCGGGACCCAGATGGAAGGCACCATCAGGCACGCGCGCAGCAGGTAGCGGTCCGGTGCGTGCCGGTCCCACGGCCGCAGCGTGTTGTCGACGATGTGGCGC
>JACCQV010000967.1 GCA_013813945.1 Deltaproteobacteria bacterium
GTCGAGCCTCTCGTAGTCGAGCATGCCGCACCTATGGCTGCGTCTCGGCCCGGTTGCCTGTTCGTGGACGTGGACGTGGACGTGCCACGTGACACGTGCACGAACGACCTTAACTGACCAGCATTGGGACTAGCGCCTCCCGCGCACGCGCGGCTCGGTTTAGGCTGCGTTCCGCTGATGGAAACGCCAACCGCCGACAGCCAGCGCGTCTTCGCCCCGGGGATCTTCAAGGGGCAGGTCGCCATCGTGACCGGCGGTGGGTCCGGGATCGGGCTCGCGACGGCGAAGGAGATGATCCGGCTCGGCGCCCGTGTCGCGATCTGCGGGCGAACTCCCGCCAAGCTCGAGGCTGCGCGGCTCGAGCTCGAGGCCTGCGCGAACGGCATCGAGCAGGCCGGCGCGCTCGTTCACGCATGTGACATCCGTGAGCCAGCGCAGGTCGAGGCGTTCGTGACGGCGGTGCTCGCCGCGTGGGGGCGGATCGACATCGTCGTCAACAACGCCGGCGGGCAGTTCCCCTCCCCCGCGCAGCACATCTCGCCGAACGGGTTTCTCGCGGTCGTGAAGAACAACCTCGTCGGGACCTTTCATGTCTGTCGCGAGGTCGCGAATCAGCACATGATCGCGGCCAAGCGCGGACGGATCGTCAACGTGATCGCGAACATCTATCGCGGCTTTCCAGGTATGGCGCACACGGGCGCGGCACGCGCCGGCGTCGAGAACCTCACGATGTCGCTCGCGGTCGAGTGGGCGCAGTTCGGGATCCTCGTCAATGCGATCGCGCCCGGCGTGATTTTGTCGTCGGGCACGGCGCAGTATCCGGCGGAGATTCTGCAGCGCGCGATCACGCAGACGCCGGTCAAGCGAGCGGGCACCGTCGACGAGGTCGCCGCCGCGATCGTGTTCCTCGCATCCCCTGCCGCGCAGTTCATCACCGGAACGACGCTGCGCATGGACGGCGGCCAGGCCCTGTGGGGCAACACCTGGGAGATCCCCTGATGGACCTCGGGCTCGCGGGCAAGGTCTGTCTGGTCAGCGGTGCGAGCCGCGGAATCGGTCGCGCGATCGCCCTCGCGCTCGCACGCGAGGGAGGGCACGTGGCCGCGGTCGCCCGAGGTACGGACGGGCTCATGGCGCTCCGCGCGGAGCTCACCGGCGGAATCAGTGGATCGCCGCATTCGACGATCGTCGCGGACGTCGCGACGGCCGAAGGCGCCCAAGCCGCGGTCGATGCATGCATCACGCAGCACGGCGGGATCGATCTCGTGATCGCCAACGTCGGCAAGTCGTTCGCGCGCGATGCGCACGAGATGACCGACGATGATCTGACCAAGTCACTCGATGCGAACCTGTGGACCGCAGCGCGGATCGCGCAATACGCGGCCCCTCACCTGGTCGCGCGTGGCGGTGGATCGATCACGATGATCTCCTCGATCTGGGGCCGTGAGGCGGGTGGTGCACCCGGCTACAACGTCGCGAAGGCGGGCGTGATCGCACTCGCCAAGGCGCTCGCCCACGACTACGCGAAGGACGGCATCCGCGTGAATACGATCGCTCCAGGGTCCGTGCTGTTTCCCGGCGGTGGCTGGGATCGACGACAGAAGGCCGACCCCGACGGCATCGCCGAGTTCGTCAAGCGCGAGCTCCCGTTTGGTCGGTTCGGAACCCCCGAAGAGATCGCCGACGTCGTCGCGTTCGTGGCGTCGCCGCGCGCGGCGTGGATCACCGGCACGACGATCTCCGTCGATGGCGGTCAGTCTCGTGCGTTCTAGGGAATTCGAGCGTCCTTCGTCTGGTTCTCGCGCCGCATGACGAAGAGGGTCGGCGTTGGCTTACTCGTGCTCGCACTTGCGGGCCTGGCGTTCTGGCTGTGGCAGCGGAACCGAGGGCCCGAGACGCCTGCGACCTCGACGGTGACGCAGCCCGTGGGATCGGCAGAACAGCCGACGACTCCCTCGAGCTCATCCGCCGTGGCGCCCGCGCGGATGACCATCACCGTGGCGAGCGACAAGGGACCGATCGCAGATGCGTTCGTGCGGCTCGCGCCCGAGGACGGCGAGGTGGTGGTCCTGCGCACCGATTCGAAGGGCAGCGTCCGGGCCGAGCAGCTCGCCGCCGGAAGCTGGATCATCAGCGCGTCTGCGGCGGGGTTCGAGCCGGCCGCGGCGCCGGAGAAGGAACTCACCGCGGGTGAGGACGCGACGATCGCGCTGACGTTGGCGGCGGGTGGGCGTTCGCTGACCGGCATGGTGACCGACGCCAGTGGCGGACCGATCGCCGGCGCGCGTGTCGACGCGGCAAGGCTCGGTGCCATGCAGCGCCCGGGAACCGTCGTCGCAACCGCGGTCACCGGTTCCGATGGGGCATACGCGGTGAGCGTGGCCGAGGGTCAGCTGCTCGTGGCGGTGTCGAGCGCCGATTATGCGGCGCAGTCGCGGCTCGTCGAGGTCGGCGCTGCAGGTGCGGTCGCCAACTTCTCCCTCGTCCCGGGCGGTGTGATCGAGGGCATCGTTCGCGATGAGAAGACCCATCAGCCAGTCGCGGGCGCACAGGTTCGTGCGGAGCGCGATCGCGGCGGGATGATCATGCTCGCCGAGTCCACGCGCCGGCGTGCCGTCTCGGATCCGAGCGGCCGGTTCCGGATCAGCTCGCTGCGGCCCGGTGCCTACGAGCTCGCCGCGAGCGCGGGCCGGATGACCTCGAAGTCGCCGACGATCGTCGGCATCGGTGTCGCCGAGCAGGCGACTGACATCGAGCTCCTGATCTCCGACGGACCCGTGGTCAGCGGCACGGTCGTCGACGAGACGGGCACGCCTGTCGCCGACATCGAGGTCACCGCGAATGGTCGCCATCGTGGCGGCGGCGATGCGAAGACCGACGCGAAGGGCGCCTTCACGATCACCGGCTTGTCGCCAGCCACGTACTTCCTGATGGCTCGCAACGAGACCTTCGTGCCTCAGGGCGGCACGCCGATCGAGCTCGCAGACAAGGACCTGACCGGGATCAAGGTCACCGTCCAGCGCGGCGCGAAGATCGTCGGTCACGTCGAGCCGCGTCAGGTCTGCGAGATCCACCACGACATCGAGGATCGCGAGCTCGGCCCGGGGATGCCGATGCTGCTCGGACCGAAGCAGACGACTGCGGATGGCGAGTTCACGTTCGGCCCTGCAAGTGCGGGCAAGGCCCAGATGCGCGCGCGGTGCCCGAGCGGGGCAGAGGGCTCGATGCCGATCGACGTCAGGGTCGGCATGGCGCCGATCATCCTGAAGGTGACGCCGGCTGCATCGATCGCGGGGCGTGTCATCGACGGCGATGCGAAGCCAGTGGCAGGCGCCACCGTGATGGCGTCGCTCGAAGGCCCCTCGCAGCGCACGATGATCGTCAACGGGGTGGTCACGTCGGGCGTGCAGGGCATCACGGGCGCGAACGGGGCGTACGAGCTCGTCGGGCTGACCGCAGGAACCTATACGCTCGCCGTGCTCGATCGCGGGCGGCCGCTGCGGATGCGTGATGGCGCGGTCATGGTCATTCTCGGCCCCACCAACAAGAAGACGGGTGTCGACCTCGCCGTCGATCGCCCCAACGGCGTGATCAAGGGTGTCGTGATGGGCCCCGACAAGAAGCCGCTCGCCGATGCCTGGGTCTCCGTGCAGCAGGATCTCGACGCGATGCTCGAAGGCATCGTCGATCGCGAGGGCGGGCCGCGTGGCGCTCCGGGCCGCGGTCCGGCACCCGGAGGCGATCGCGAAGAGCGCACGAGCATGATGACGATCGAGGCGCGCGACGATGACAGCGAGGGTGCGATCGGCGCGGGCTTCGCACCCGTGCTCACCGACGCGCAAGGACGCTTCGAGATCACCGGCTTGCCGCACGCGAGGTACGAGGTGATCGCCGAGGCACAGGCAGGCAAGCTGCGCGGTCGAGCTTCGAACGTCACACCGGATGCGGCGATCACGATCCAGGTCGACGGTGTGACCTCGCTGTCGGGCACCGTCACGGGCGGCAGCGGTCCGGCCCCGGTGTTCGCGGTCACGCTGAGCGGACCGACCACGGCTGCGCAGTCGTTCACGAAGGGCACGTTCCAGTTCGGGCGGGTCGATCCAGGCTCGTACACGGTGCGTGTGACCTCGAGCCAGGGCAATGCCGAGGTCAAGGTCGACGTTCTGCCGAACCAGCTGGCGACCATGACCATCACGCTTCTTGCGAACGCGGTCGTGACCGGCAAGCTCGTGGACGCGCAGGATCAACCACTGGCGGGCGCGGCACTCACGCTCGTTCCCGAGTCGCCGGACGGTCGCACGCAGATCTCGATCGAAGGACCACCGCCGACCACCGGGGCCGATGGCAGCTTCCGGCTGGAGAGCAAGGCAGGGCCGAGCGTGCTCGTCGTGCTGACTCCGCCGCGACCGTTCATCAAGAAGGGTCTCGCGCTCGAAGCAGGCAAGACGCTCGACCTCGGCACGGTGAAGGTCGAGAGCGTCACCCCGCCTCCGCCTCTGCCTCGATAGGGCACAACTCAGGATACGCCGACGTAGCTCGCCCTCGTTGCAATCATCAACGTGCAGCCACCTGCGCCCGCCGGCAACTACCTCACATCGTTGAGTGCCGAGGTGGCATGGCGAATGTATTGGATGGCCCGCATGAGTCCTTCCTGGTGCGCTTCCGTCCTGACGTCCTGGGTTCTGCTCGGATGTGGACTCGACGAACCCAGTGACGTCGCGGCGGACGACGAATCGGACCTCGGCAAGGCCGACGGAGTGGTGAAGTGGCACCGGGAAGCCGCGGCGAACGGCGCTGCGCTCGACCAGGTGTGGGGCGCGAGCGACGGGCGCTACTTCGCACTCGGTAACGAAGGCAAGGTTCTCCAGGTGCGCGATCGAGGGCGGCTCGGCACGTGGCGAGCGCGCAAGCTCACGGACATCCACGCCGAGATCGACGCCGATGCCGCCTACGAAACGACCGAAATCTCACCGAAGCGCCTGAAAGCCGTTTCGGGACACGGCGAGATCGCCGTCTTCCTCGCCGAGCTCGACGCTGGCCAGAACGCGATCCTCGAGCTCGACGGCGAGCAGTGGTCGGTGTTGTGGGCCGATCCGCAGCCCGGACCGGATCGTGGCCTGATCGCGCTCGATGTCACCGATGCGGGTGCGATCTACGCGCTGCGCGCTGACTGGTCGCTCGTGAGCTTCACGGAAGGCGACTGGCGCGATGCCGAGATCCAGATCGCGGACGTCGGCCCAACCTTCGAGGCGGGCACGTTGTGGGCAGACGACGGAACCGTGCTCGCGAGCGGAACCGAGTTCTATCGCAGCGGGATCTACCGGCTCGATGACACGCGCTGGGTTGCGGAGATCACGAACCAGAACACCGAAAGTTTCCGGGCGTTGTGGGGGCTGGATGGTTTCGGGATCGCGGCCGGAAACGATGGCGTTGCGACGCGAGCGAACGGTGCGTGGACTGCGGACGACGAGCTGTCGACCCTGCGTTCGTTGTGGGGATCGCGCAAGACCAACGTCTACGGCGTGAGCGGCGTGAGCGGCGACAACACCTTTCACCGCTTCAACGGCTACACCTGGAAGCCCGTCGTGCATGGCGTTCCGGTCGCAGCGGCGGCGCGCTGGATGGCGGTCGCTGGCCGATCGGCGAGCGACATCGTGGTGGTCGGCGATCGCGGGATCCTGCACTACCGGAAGTGATCCGATCTGCGGCGAGGGCAGGCGAACGATGATCGGTTGTCCAGCCCTGACTGCGGTCGCGGACCGCAGCGAAGCACCTCGGTATCCAGTCCCCGGTGAGCAGGGCCGACCGCGGCTCTACGCACTCGATGATCTCCGCCATTGGCCGCTCGTATCGGATGCGCACCAGCGGGCCTGGCCAGTCGCCCGGCCGCAGCGCTGGGGATCCGTGCAAGGTTTCGCGACATTATGTGTGGTTCGGGGTTGGTTAGTCCCTTGCAGTGACTGCATGCATGCATGCAAGCCGGTCATCGATCTTTGTCTCGATCCTGACCGTGGCTGCAGCGTGTACGACCGAACCCGGCGTGGACGATGACAGCACCTGCGATGGCAAGTGCGACGGCGCTGGCTCAGGCGTCTACGACCTTCCGGACATGCTGATTGTCGGGCACCGCGGAGCGCCGTGGGCGGCCGTCGAGAACACGCTCGATTCGTTCACGCAGGCAGTCCGCGAGGGCGCGAACATGATCGAGACCGACTTCTGCATGACCAAAGACGGCGTCGCCGTGATCTGGCACGATTGCAACCCGAACGACACGGTCGCGCTCGCGCGACAGGCTGGCGCCGAAGGCCTGCCGTACATGCCGTGGGTTCCGAACCTGTTCACCCGGTGGCGGAGGCCGGTCGAGGAGCTCACCTTGGCCGAGCTGAGAGAGCACTACGACTACCAGGTGAGCAAAGGATTCACGTCCAGTGTGTTTCGCAACGGCGAACGTGTGAACGCACACATCCCGACCCTTGACGAGCTCGTCGAGTGGTCGCACACGGCGGACGGCCGGCGCATGGCGGCGCTGTTCGTCGACGTCAAAGTCGGCGACGGTCAGCTCGATCTCGCCACCGCGATGGCGAAGGAGGTCCTGCGGCTCACCAACGGCGAGCGGTTCCACGTGTTCGTCAGCAGTCCGTATGAATCCGTGATCCAGACCATGCGCGCAACCATCGAGGCGCAGGACCCCCGCGATGGATTCCACTTCATGTGGGATCACGAAAAGGCGGGTGCTCTCGCCAACAGTGTGCGCGGTGGTTACGACGCAATCTCGATGGGCAAGACCGTGCTGCGCGGGTGGAACAGCTTCTCGCAAGAGCTCGAGCAGGTCGTCGCTGACGCGCCGGCCGGCGGCATCAGCCCGGTGCTGGTCTGGACCATGGACGAAGACGAGCGCCTGATGCAGATGATCGAGGCCGGCGTCGACGGCATCTTGACCAACCGCCCGTCCGACCTCCTACGCCTGGTCGACCGGGGATGGCGCGACCACGACGCAGCTCTTGATGCGATCCAAGCCTGTGCGAACGCGAACAAGGGCAACTCGTCCAACGCGACCTGCATCCATTCGTTGTCGCTGAAGTCACCGCTGCGCAAGGAACAGGTGTCGGCACGCGCGTGCGTCGTCGGAAACTCGGTCGCTCGAGACCTGTTCGGTTGCGGCGGATTGTTCGACGCGGTGGAGGTCCGCTTCGATGCGAACCTCGCGAACGGTTCGACGATACGTTGGGACGGCGCCGCCGAGAAGATCGTGATCGGCTCGTAGCTCATGTGGGAGCATGCCAGGAGTCCTACGATGCGCGGAGTAGCTCGTCTTATCGGTAGTGCCCTGTTGGTGGCGAGCTGCAAGCAGCCCGAGGCGATCTCGATCATGCCGGCGTGCGAAGAGCTGGAGCCATTGCCCGTCGAGCTCGGGCTCGTGCCCTCGACGCTCGTCGGGACGATCGAGCCCGATCGGTCGCGGATGGCCCCAGCTGGCGCGCTCAACCCAGCGACTCGCGCTGGCGAGGTGGCTTACACGCAGAGCGGCGTGGGCAGTTACCACCGTGGGCCTGGGCTCGAACGCGTGACCCGCACCGACCTCGGTGGCGCAACCGACTATGGCACGCGGCGTTCGATCGGATGGTTCGTCAGCATTGCAGACTCCCAGCTGGTCGATGACGAATCACCGGTGCGCTACGCGAGCCTCGACACGAATGTGTTCGGTGGGGCGCTTCGGCCGCAGGAGGGTTACGCTGCGCATGCACTGTCGGCGATCAATCGGACGCTGGCCCGCATCGAGCCACCGAATCGCCCCTTCGACTTCGGTGTGGTCAGCGGCGATGCTGTGGACAATGGCCAGTACAACGAGCTTCGTTGGTTCATCGACACGATGGACGGCCAACCCCTGATCAAGATCGATTCAGGACTCGCGGACGATCCCGCGGCCGGACTGGACAACGATCCCAAGGACGCGTTCGACCCGGTCGCATTTCCGGCGCCCTGGCTGTTCGCGGTTGGCAATCACGAGGTGTCGATCGTGGGGACGATCCCCGCGTTCGGAAACGAGAGCTCGGCGGTGGGAGACCTCGCCGCCTTCGGTGCCCGGGACTACACGCAACCGTTCGCACCCGTGATGAGTAGAATGAAGGTGCCCCCCGACCCGGACCGACGCCTCCTCGACAGGGCCGGGATTGTCGCCGAGCTCCAGGACACCACGCAAAGTCCGGGACCGGTGGGGCACGGCTTCGTCGATCTCGATACGAGCCTTGGTGCGAACTACGCGTACGACGCGATCCCGAATCTGATCCGGATCATTCACTTCGACATCTCGGATACGACGGGTGGCTCGAGCGGGATCGTGTTCCAGACGGCGATCGACGCGTTCCTCCGACCCGAGCTTGAGCGAGCAAGTGCCGATCACATGCTCGTCCTGCTCCTCTCCCATCAACCCACGGACCACATCGATCAACAAAGTGGTGAGGGTGGAGCGGTCCTCTCAGGCACGGTGGCGGCGCTCGATGTCGAGCAGCTCGTTGCGGGTTACCCCAACGTGATCGGCTGGTTGGTCGGTCATCTGCACGACAACCGAGTGCGTGCGATCCCGGGGCCGGATCCCGCGCATCCGGGCTACTGGGAGATCACGACCAGCGCGATCGCAGACTGGCCGAGTCAGGCGCGTATCTTCGAGCTCGTGGACAATGGCAACGGGACGTTGTCGCTGATCTCGACGCTCGTCGACTATGACGAAGAGACCTGTGCGGAGCGACGGTTTCGTCGTCTCGCGGTGATGGATCACGTTGCGGGCTGGACGCGCCCGGTGAGCGCGCTCGCATCCGATCGCAACGTCGAGCTCGTGATCCCGATGCATCCCGACGTTGCGGCAACCGTTGCTGCCGCGACCGGCCACAGTCGGATCGAGAGCGACACATCGCTGCGAGGCCTGCCGTGATCGTCTCCGCCATCGAGCCTCAGTCGGGGTAGATCACCGCATCGCGGACGACCGTCGGGGCGGGCAACCCCCCGTCACGAAAGGCGCGCGCGAGTGCGTCGGGGCTGCCGTACCCGACCCGCTCGGCGACCTCTGCGATCGTGACCCCGGGGGTGCTCAACAGCAAGACGGCGACACGCAAACGAAGGATGTGGGTCGCCTCGCGAAACCCGGCCCCGAACAGGGCGAAGGTCTTGGTCATCGCCTTGACGTCGCGTCTCAGCTGCCGCAGCGACAGCCCCGTGTCACGGGCCAGCTGAAAGAGGGATACGTCCGTGGTGAATCCGCCGTACAAAGGCGTGAGAGCGCGCCACAGTCGCGTCACCCACTCCGGCTCGGACTCCACGCTGGTCTCCAGCGCACCGTCGATGATCCCGTCGGCCGCGAGCACGCGGAAGATCGACGTCACGATCGGTGCGACGGGATGCGCAACCGCGATTGCTTCCGCCAGCGATTGCACAGCTTCGATCGTCTGAACCGAGATGTTGATCGGTCCGTGTGCAAGGCCGATCGGCACGCACACGTCGGCGGCATGGAGCTGGAGCTCGAGCGTTACAAACGGATCTCCCCACGACCGGATCGAGGCAGCGCCGGGCTCGACGCGCTCGAGCTCGCTGCCGGCCATCACGTAGGCTGCGGGCACACGGGCCGCCGAACCGGCGACCTCGAGCTCGCCGTCGAGCTGGATGTAGATCGTAGCGATCGGAGCGTCGCCCGCGGCGCGCGCATTGAACCGAGAGTCGAACAGCAAGCGGTGACGCCAGATCAGATGCGCGCGGAACCGGCGCTCGAGCAGCAGCGCAGACAAGATCCGGCTCTCACCGAAGTGGGTGTCGCTCGTCGCCGTGATCATCCGCGGTCGGTCCTTCGTATCACAGCGACGTCGGGCTCGCGGCGCTGGTCGGGCACCACCGTCGACGGGGCCGGGCCCGTTCGCGGTCGCCCGCACCGCAGGCTGGCTCGCGCATGCGCTCGAGCAACGGACCGCCGGCTTCTTGCTGCGGCCGCGCGCTCGTTACACCGGTGTGTCCGTCGCGGGAGCCCTGGCGGCTTCACTATCCGGTGGTCGATCTGTTGGCAGGTAACCCACCAGAACCACTGCGGCTATCTCTGGTCCCGACCGTGCACCATGACCGAGGATGCTGCGCTCCTCCTCGATCCTGGCTAGTGCCCTGGCCGTCTGTCTCGTCGGTCCCGGCTGCTCCGAGCAGGTCCCCGCCGACGAGGCCGAAGACGGCTTCGTCATCGAGGACGGCAAGGCGGACGACTTCCTGTCGAACAAGGCCAAGGAGTACATCGTCTCGGGGACCGGACGCGTCACCGTCGAAGCGGGTCAGACCGAGATCGCAGCACGCAACCTGGTCCCGTATCACCACAGCGCGATCGTCTGGTTCCTCAACCAGTACCTGGTCGACAAGGAGGCCGAGGGCGCGCATGCCGATGCGAACGCGGACTACGGCGGGTTCTCGGCCATGGTCAAGAACGGTTCGACGCAGACCATCCGCATGGTCCAACGCAACGCGACCACCTGGGACTACGACTTCGAGGTCACGATCGCCGGCACCAAGACGCTGCTCCGCAAGCTGCCGCTGAACGCGCAGGGCGAGTTCACGCTCGAGATCGGCACGCCGACCAACGCCGAGATGAAGCGCGATGCCGAGTGGTATCGCAAGGCGCCATGGAAGGAGTGGAACCCTTCGATGGTCCCGGCGACACAGAAGGAAGCACTGACGCTCAAGATCCGCGAGGAGACGAAGTCCTCCGACGGCTGGTGGGACTACAAGCGTCTGCTCGAGGACGGCGTTCTCACCATCGACGTCCACTACGGCTACGACTACCACTCGCAATCGCACCTCACGGATTCGAAGACCTTCTACAACTGGATGACCGATCGCGGCTTCCGCTCGCCGACCAGCTCGTACGACACCTACCGGCGCACGAGTGGCCCCCTGACCAAGACCCTCTCCGCCAACGGCCGCAACGCCAAGGTCGAGATCCGGCTGTTCTACGGCCGTCCCGGCACCGACACCGATCCGGCCACCGACGCGGGCGGCATCCAGCTCGAGAAGGACATGCTCGCGTCGCTCAAGAGCCGCGACGTGATCATCTACGCCGGTCACTCTGGCTCGCTCTACGGCTTCGCGCTCTCCGACTGGGACAAGACCGAAGAAGGTGACCTCGACGACAGCGAGCTCGCCACCGCCGAGCTCGCGCGTAACCGCTACCAGATCGTGTTCGCCGAGGGCTGCAACACGTACATGCTCGGCAACACGTTGATGAACAACCCCGCGAAGCAGGGCAAGGACATCGACGTCATCACCACCACGAACTTCTCCGTCTCGTACTCACCGGTCGAGGACTTCCTCGCCCGCTTGCTCGAGATCGATTCGCAGTCGCGCCACCGCCCGCGCACGATGACGGCGACGATCGCCGACCTCGACCTCTACACCGAGGGCGAGGTGCAGCAGTCGATGTACGGCATCCATGGCGTCGACGACAACCCGAAGCTCCACCCGTACGGCAAGCTCGAGAACTCGTGCAGCTCGTGCAGCACCAACGCAGACTGCGGCGGCGTGGGTAACACCTGCGCGACCATCAGCAGCTCCTCGGGCAAGCGCTGCATGGCTGCCTGCACGGATGACTCGGCCTGCGGCGAAGGTTACGCCTGCAAGGCCGTCGCCTCTGCTTCCACCAGCACGATCTACGGCTCCTACTGCGTGCCGGCCAGCCGTAGCTGCGACTAGCTACTCACGAGCTCGAACCGCAGCGGATCGTTCACGACCAGCCGGGTGTCACTCGGGCGGAACTCGAACTGCTCGACGATCTTGCCGAGGCACAGCCGGGTGACGGGCACTCGGCCGCATCGGTCAGAGCATCGCCGCGCCGAGCACCGCGGTCACGAGCTCCTTCGTCGGATCGTAGCCGCGCTTCGTGAGCCAGTAGACGACGTTGCTCTCGCTGGAGTAGTGACCGATCTCGATCTCCTGCTCCTTGCCGAACATCCCGGCCGGGACACCGGAGTAGATCCGGTCGGCGAGCCACGAGTCGCCCTTCTTCTCCGCCTTGATGATCGCGGCCGCGTGCGCGCCGGTCGCGGTGCCGGCGATCTGAAACTTCCGCGCCGCACTCGCCCCACGATCCTTCGCGATGTTCTGATCTACGGTGTCCGATGCTCGGACGCCGGCCGCGCGGTCAGCCACAGATAGCCGCAACGCGAGGACAAGACCGGACCGATGGGAAGCCCGGTGAAGGCCTGGCAACGCACCATCCTGACGGAGGATCGAGCGTGTGTGATGGTCGTCGAAACGCAAGGGGACGAGCCCCTGCCACTCCAGCCCGAGATCGATCGCTTCCTCCGCTCGTTCAAGCCGACTGGTGCCCCCAAGCACCAATGACGCGCCCACACGATCACGCGTCAATGGCTACGGAGGTAGCGCGGGACGCTGCGAGCCTCCCGAGCGCCTCGCATCGCTCCGCAGCGGACACGATGAACGGATCCTCTGATGACCCGACGGCGGGCAGCTTGCGAGACAGCTCGCGTGCGACGTGCGCCAACGCTCCAAGGGCAGGTGCGTCACTCGCAGCGCTCAAGGCGGGAGCTCGTGACGCGCGCAGTACCCAGCCGCGCGGTCCAAGGTCGATGAGCTGGCAGGGGCTCACCACTTTGGCGAACCTCGGTCCCAGCTGCTTGGTCAACGGCGCACCGAGGAAGGTCAGCCAGCTCGGCCAGAGGATCGTGGGCAGGACGCGGGAGCCCAGGTGGGACTGCGACGCGGTGAGCCCGAGGTATGTGGGCAGCAGTCGACGAAGCTCTCGTCTCGCCTCGCCAGCATCGGTACTGCTGACGCGCGATCCCCGGTGGTACGAGCTCAGCGTGAAGCCGGCGCTGCCCGATACGAACGGCAGCGTGCGCGCGTAGCCGATGACTCGCTCGGCCAACGCGTCCGGTTCATCGGCCAGCTTCAACGGCAAGTGAAGCGTGAGCTCGCCGCCCTGCTTGCTCAGCTCGATGAACAGCCGCTGCTGACATGCGCTCGCCCCTTCGGCGTCGTAGTGAATCTCGAACCCGTAGGTTGCCTTGTTCTTGCGCAGAGCCGAGATGTCGCGCGCCGGACGCCCCTTCGGAGTCTTGCGCGGCGGCAGGCCGTCTTGAGGAACCCAGAACGCGAACATGTCTGGAAATTCAGTCGCCAGCTGCTCGACGAGCTCACCAAGGGCGGGCGCGGATCTGCTGTTCGCGAAGTACAGGTGGAACCCGATCGCCGGCCCGATCAGGCGCAGCTTCTTGCCCGCAGCCCCGCGCTCGATCACCAGGTGCGCTGGCGAGCGGGCGACCTTCTCGGCGAACGCAGCCTTGAGCTCGCGGCGTTTGCGCAGCGGGGCCAGGCCCGGATCGGCGCGAAGCGCCTCGAGCTGATCGTAGCCGAGCTTCACCGCGTCGCGTACGCACGACAAGGCCGCCTCGAGCTGTCCACTTCGAACGTAGGCGATGGCCAGGTAGTGCAGCGCCGCGACGTTGACGGGGGCCGAGGCCCGGGCCCCCTTGAGCAGTGCGGTGACACGCCTGGCGGGAAGCGTCGTGCGGTCCGCCTCGACGAGGAACCGAACCGCGTTGCCCCAGATCGTGGCGCTGGGCCACTCCGAGCGCGTCAGCCACTCGAGCATGCGCAGCGCCGGCACGACCTCACCCTGTTCTGCGAGCGCGAGGGCGAACGACTCCCCCTTCGCCACGTACCTCGCATTTTCGATACGCGACAAGGCGCTCCTGGCCAGAGCATCGTCGCCTGCGCGCAAGGTGGCGTCGACAAACTTCCAGAAGTTGGTCGCGTACGAGCGGCCCATGAATGCCGGCGCCAGCGCGTGAGCGAATCGCACGTTCTCCGGCTCGCGCAGGTTCATCGCTTCGACGTGCCGTTCGACGAGCTCCCAGATGCCATCGCCGTCGCTGATGGCGCTGAGGCCCTTCGCGTCCCGGGCGGCGAGCAGCGCAGGGCCGCGGGAGCCGGCCACCGCCGCTGCACGCTGCTCGGCGAGTTGCTTTCTGGATGGCCCTGAATAGTCGGCCTTGGGCCGGTGGGGCACCCCTTCGAAGCCGAAGCAGGTCCACGGTTTGCGTTTGGCGGCCGAAGCCGCCTTGAGGTCATCGAAGTAGAAGAACGAGAACGGCATCGACGCGACCAGCGCTTCGACCTCGGAGCTCTTGCGCAGCACCTGCGGCTTGGCTCCGAAGCGGCGGGCACGCCCGGAGTTGTTGGTCTCGGTGAGCACGTAGAGCCACACCTCGGTCGACAGCACGCTGGCCAGCGCGGCTGCGAGCGCGGGGTCAGCGGTGTAGCGCTCGCTGTCTGCCACGGCGATCCACTTCGCGCCCTCGCTTCCGGGGCGTGCCTCGCTCACTGCGAACGAGAGGCTGCCCGTCTGTGCGAGGCTCAACGGGTCCGGAAGCAGCACGTCGCCATGATTCACGTGGCTCGCGCCGAGCTTCTGCCAGTGGGCTCGAATCGCTTCGACCACCGCGTCTCGATCGACGCCGGCACGGGCACGCACATACATTCCGCCGACGTTGAAACCCATTGGCGAACGGTATCAGCACCGAGGCTTGGATCCGAGGTTGCGGGCTAGATCGCGCCGCGGTCGATCGCTGTGCGGGCCTGTTCCGCGAGCAGGCGCACCGCGAGCCCGATCGTCGCGAACCGCGGGTCCGTGGTCAGGCCCTTCGCGAAGCGGTAGTAGATCTGCTGCGCGATGACGGCGGTCTTGAGCAGCCCGAACGCGTAGAAGAAGACGATGACGTCGGTGCTGCGCCCCGATCGCGCGAGATAGCGGCGCGCGACCTCGGCGCGCGTCATCATCCCGGGGCTCGCCGTGGGGCGACGTTCGCGGCAACCCACCGCCGTCGGGGTCGGCGTCGCGCATCTCGGCGAGCAGCGTCTGCGCATGACCGGCGACGAGCTCGTGTAGCCCGTTCGCTCGGGCGCGCGGCGTCGGTAGCTGCCGAGCGGTTGTCCGGCCATACCGGACGTCCGCTCGTACAGGCCGCCAGCGAGCATGTGCCGGCGCTCTGAAACTTCCGCGCCGCACTCGCCCCACGATCCTTCGCGATGTTCTGATCTACGGTGTCCGATGCTCGGACGCCGGCCACGCGGTCAGCCAGAGCTGCAGGCCAGCGCTGGCCGATCGCCAACGCGGCGTGAGCTACTAACCTTAGAACGACCAGCCGGCGTTGAGGTTGATCACGGGCAAGATCTTGATCTCGTTCCCCGGCGGACTCCGCACCTCGACAACGCCGAGCGCCAGTCCTCCCTGCGCGAGCAGCGTGACGCCCGTACGATGGATGTACTTCCAACCCACGAAGCCTCCGGCCGCGAGGCTGGTTCCGGTGAACGTCGTGGCCGACTCGGTATCGCTCGAATGGACATATGCGACCTCGACTCCGAAGTGAAACGCACGAAACGTCGGCTCGAGGTAGTAGTTGCCCTGCACGCCAATCTCTCGCGCGCGATGCGGGTGCGCCCTGGGGTCGAGGAACTTCCCGAACCCGCCGAGCAACGCGCCACTGATCCGCCTGCTGATCCGCAGCTCCGCCGTGAGCTCGAGGAACGGGATCAGCGCATGAAACGGCGATACGGTGATCGATACGAACCGCTCTACCGGTGGTCCTACGACTTCCTGCTC
>JACCQV010001006.1 GCA_013813945.1 Deltaproteobacteria bacterium
GGCGTGAGCCGCGGGCAATGTGCGTGCGAGCTGCGAGATCGGCTCCGGCGTGCGGATCCCGGCGACGACGTCCTCGCCCTGCGCGTTGATCAGGAACTCGCCGTAGAGCTCCGCGGTGCCCGTCGCGGGGTTCCGCGTGAACGCGACGCCGGTGGCGCAGTCATCGCCGAGGTTGCCGTAGACCATCGCCTGGACGTTGACCGCGGTCCCGATCGCCGCCGAGATGCCGTTCATCTTGCGGTAGTAGTCGGCGCGCGGGTTGTTCCAGGACCTAAACACCGCTCCGATCGCTCCCCACAGCTGCGTGCGAACGTCGTCGGGAAACGACTCGCCGGTGACCTCGAGGATCTTCGCCTTGAACAGCGCGACGGCCTCGCGCAGCGCTGCCTCGGTCAGGTCCTGATCGCGGTTCGCGCGGTGCTTGCGCTTGACGTCGTCGAGGATCGTGTCGAACGGGGCCTCATCGTGCTCCGTCGGCGCGACGACCCCGAGCACGACCTCGCCGTACATCGCGACGAACCGGCGATAACAATCCCACGCAAACCACGGGTTCCCGGACTGCGCAGCGACGGCCGCGACGGTCTGGTCGTTGAGCCCGAGGTTCAGGATCGTGTCCATCATTCCCGGCATCGAGGCCGGCGCGCCCGATCGGACGCTGAGGAGGAGAGGCTTCGTCGCGTCGCCGAACGTCGCGCCGGCGAGCTGCTCGACCTTCTGCAGCGCCTCGTTGACCTCCTCGACGAGACCCGAGGGATACGCGCCGACACCGTGCTCCATCACGTGGCGGCAGACCTCCGTCGTGATCGTGAAGCCTGGAGGCACGGGAAGCCCGAGCGACGCCATCTCCGCGAGGTTGGCGCCCTTACCACCGAGGAGCGCCTTGTCCTTGGCGCGGCCGTCCGCGGTGCCGCCGCCGAATGCCTTGACGTGCTTCACTCTTTGCTCCGAGCGACAGCGCCAACACCCTTTGCCGTCGAACTACCGGCAGCGCTTCCGTCACCCGTGACCACACCGAGGAGGCGGAAGTCCGCGATCGACAGGTACGGGGCGATGAACCAGCTCAGCAACGCGAGGCGGTTGTCGCGGAGCGCCGCGTCCGGGTCCATCACCATGACGCCACCCTTGTCGAAGAACGCAGCCACGGTGGGTCGGAGTTGCTCGAGCGACTCGAACACCTTCGTGTAGTCGCGTGCAGCGCGCGGTGCTTTCTCGCGCGCCTGCGCTTCCGTGACCGCGGTGAACAGCTTGTGCTCGACGTTATCGGGTGCGACGAACTTGCCCGGGTCAGGCGCCGCGCCGAACGCGATCTTCTTGCCGCGCGCGTCATCGAGGATATTCGCGACGCGCTTGAACACCTCGCGCGCCTCCTTCGAGATCTTCGCGCACGCGAGAGCCCGCGCACGAGCATCGACCGGATCGCGGAACTCCTGCGCGAGCGCCGCATCGGCGTCCTGCGCGGGGATTCCCTGCTCGGTGAAGATGCCGCGCAGCCGGGCGCGGAAGAACGTCTCGAGCGCCGTCGGATCCTTGATCGCGACTCCGTGCTCGGCGAGCGCATCGCGCGTCGCGGCGAACAGCGGGGTCCACAGCGTCGACCAGTCCGGACGGGACAGCAGGATCTGCCAGATGCCGATCGACGCACGCCGTAGTCCGAATGGATCGGCCGACCCGGTGGGCTCGAGGCCCACCGCGAAGCAACCGACGATCGTGTCCATGCGATCCGCGAGCGCGATGATCGCGCCGGCCGCCGTGATCGGCAGCGCCGCGCCCTGCCCCTTCGGCCACCAGTGCTCGTCGATCGCGGAGCCGACCTCGGCCGGATAGCCGAAGTCCTTAGCGTAGTGGCGGCCCATCACGCCCTGCAGCTCGGGGAACTCGCCGACGGCGTGCGACGCGAGATCCGCCTTGCACACGCGCGCGGCCTTCTTCACGAGCTCGACCGACGCGGCATCCATCGAGGCAAACGTTGCGACCGCTGCTGCGATCTTCTCGATCCGCCGGACCTTGTGACCGATCGTCTTCGCGGCATCGCCGAGCTTGGCCTGGAACACGACCGACTCGAGCTTGTCGTTCCACGCGTCAAACGACTTCTTGCGATCCTCGGAGACGAAGAACTTGCCGTCGGAGAGGCGCGACGCGATCACGCGCTGGTTGCCGGCCTGAACGATCGCGGGATCCTTGACGATCGTCGCCATCAGGGTCGCGAAGCGGTTCGCGAGCGTGCCGTCCTGGTTCTCCATCGCGAAGTAGCGCTGGTGGGTGCGCATCGTCGTGACGATGATCTCCTCCGGGATCTGGAGGAACGCGGGATCGAACTCGCCACAGACTCCGACCGGGTACTCCCCGAGGTGGATCACTTCGGCGAGCAGCGCTTCGTCGGGTCGCACGCGGAGGCCGGTCGAACGCGCGAGGCGCTCGAGCTCCGCGCGGACGAGATCCTTGCGCGCCTCGGGATCGACGACGACATGCGCGGCGCGCAGCGCGTCGACGTAGCCATCGGCACTCGTGATCTCGACGGGACCGGGCGACAGGAAGCGATGGCCCCTGCTCGCGCGACCCGAGGTCTGGCCCGCCCAGGTCAGCGGCACGACCTCGCCACCGAACAGCGCGACCAGCCACTGCACCGGACGGACGAACGTCGTCTCGCTCCAGCCCCAGCGCTGCGACTTGGGCCAGGCGATCGAGGCGGCGAGATCCGTGAGCAGACCCGACAGCAGACCGCGCGCATCCTGACCGACGACATTGCGCACTGCGACGACGTACTGGCCCTTCTTGCCGGCGACTTCTTTCTTCTCGAGCGCCTCCGGTGCGACGCCGTTCTTCGCGGCGAAGCCCTGCCCCGCCTTCGTCAGCGTGCCGTCCGGCGCGAAGGCCGCGGACACCGGTGGACCGACGACCTCTTCGTTCAGATCGGGCTGGCGATCCGCGAGCTGCTTGACGATGACGGCGAGCCGGCGCGGCGTGCCGAGCGCGCGGACGCCCTTGTGCTCGAGGCGCGCGGCCGCGAGCCGGAGCTCGACGAACGCGGGAAAGTCGACGAGCTGGCGCGCGAGCATCTTCGCCGGAATCTCTTCACACCCGATCTCGAACAGCAGATCAGCCGGCATGCGCGATCTCCTCTGCGTGAGCGGCGACGGAGCGGGCCGCCGCGAGAGCACCCGCATTGACGCCGGACTCCGCAGCAGTTCGATACGCCTCTACCGCCTGCGCCTGCAGCGCCTTCGGGAGGAGCGGAAACCCGAGCGCGGCGCGCGACGCGACGTAGGTCTCGGCGCACGCCTTGGCCATGCCGCGAACGCGGCCGATGAATCGCTGGCGCTCGGTGACGCTGATCGCGCCGCGCGCGTCCAGGCAGTTGAACGCGTGCGATGCCTTCATCGCGAACTCGTAGGCGGGGAGCACGAGCGGCGCGGGCGCGTCTTTGACCTTGCGCGCGAGCAGGCGCTTGCACTCGCCCTCGTAGGTGTCGAACGCGGCGAACGAGATCTTCGCGTCGAGCTCCTCGAACTGGTACGTCGCGTACTCGAACTCCCACGGCTTCCGGAGCTGGCCGTACGTGACGTTCTTGTCCCACTTCAGGTCGTACATGCTGTCGACGCCCTGCAGGTACATCGCGATCCGCTCGACGCCGTACGTCAGCTCTGCGGTGACCGGCATCAGATCGATGCCGCCGGCCTGCTGGAAATAGGTGAACTGCGTGACCTCCATGCCGTCACACCAGACCTCCCAGCCAAGCCCCCAGGCGCCGAGGGTCGGTGACTCCCAGTCGTCCTCGACGAACCGGATGTCGTGGGCCGCGGGATCGAGGCCGAGCGCGCGCAGCGAGTCGAGGTAGAGGTCCTGCACATGGAGCGGGCTCGGCTTGAGCCCGACCTGGAACTGGTAGTAGCCGCCGGCGCGGTTCGGGTTCTCGCCGTAGCGACCGTCGCCGGGACGGCGGCAGAACTGCGCGAAGGCTGCGTTCCACGGCTCGGGGCCGAGCACCCGGAGAAAGGTCGCAGGGTGAAACGTCCCGGCACCGACCTCGACATCGACGGGCTGCTCGACAACGCAGCCACGATCAGCCCAGAACTTCTGCAGCGTGAAGATGAGGTCTTGCAAGTACATGCGGGCGCGCCTTGGCGAGCCGGCACCCTACCGTCGGGGCCCCGGCTGGTCAAGCGAGCACCATGAGCTAAGTCCCTCAGATCTCTTGACGATCCAGGTAGCGGACGGCTAGCTTGGGCGCATGGTTCGGGAGTGCCTGCAAGGTCTTGGCGTCACGGTTGCCCTCGGGCCTGCGGCAGGCTGCTCGTTGGCGCTCGACTTCTCGGACGACGCGATTCCGATCGATGCCCAGCCCGACGCGCCCTACACGGACGAGCAGTGCGCGTACATGGAGCCGAACAACAGCTCGGCAGAAGCGGTCGCGATCACGCCTGCGGATACCGGCCCCGCGGCGATCTGTGACGAGGCCCCCGAGGACCACGACTTCTACAAGTTCACCGTTCCGGCGGCGACGGCGAGCGTGACGGTCAAGATCAACTTCACCAACCGCGCGGGTGGCGACCTCGACCTCAAGGTCCTCGATGCGGCGGGCGTGATGCTCGCGCAGTCGCGCGGCTTCCTCGACGGCGAGACGATCGTTTGCCCGGGGCTCGCGCCGCGCTGCGATGCGCTCCCGCCCGGCGATTACCTTTTCGAGGTGTTCCCGGCGCTCGTGGGCGCGGTGAACAGCTATGACATCTCCCTCATGATCGCACCGATGTAATGGCGTCCTCCAAAAAACCAAAGCCAGCGAAAGCTGCGCCTACGAAGACGTCAAATGACGCTTTCGACAAGCAGCTCGGTCCCACGCTCGAGGGGCTCGCGCTCCTCGGCCCCGTCGGCGGAGAGCTGTTCTCGCTGATCGACGAGACCGTCGACGGCAAGATGATCCTGTTCGGCCGCGAGCAGTACGACATCGAGATCCTCGGCAAGGCGTTCACCGGCCTCGTCTACTGGGGCGTCCCGCGCTCCTGGGACGCACCGACGGTCGATCAGCACCCGATCGTGATCGTGACGAACAAGGGAACCGATCCCAGCGTCGTCGCACCTGACCTCGCCACGTTTCTCGGCGACATCGCTTACTCGCCCGAGGTGCGCGGCGCCTCGCGCCACGAGTGGGAGCGCGCGCGGCGCGAGTCGATCGAGGATCAGGGTGAGCTCGTCCGCCAGCTCGGTGA
>JACCQV010001033.1 GCA_013813945.1 Deltaproteobacteria bacterium
TCCAGCGTGGAATCACTGCGAACCTCGACATCTTCAAGGACTACGTCCTCGGAGCGGCGCCGATGCTCGCTCTGATCCTGATCGTGCTGATCGTCGGGGCCCGCGACGACGACCGCAGCGCACAGCGGACGCCACTTCGCTTGCTCGGCTGGGTGCTCCTCGCAGGATCTCTGATCACGGCGACCGTCTTCGTCTCGCCGAAGCTCGGACCTCGGTTCTATCTCCACGCCTGCGCGCTGCTGGTCGCCGCGTTCGTCGCTGTCGCGGACAGCGCGTTGACCACGAACCGGCGGCTCGTACCGTTTGTTCTGCTCGCGCTTGCCGCGAGCGTCTACGCAGGGGTCAGGACCATCCCGCTCTATCTTCGACTGCACGACAACAGCGTCGATCGCCTCGCCTCGCTCGCGGCAACCCCGTCGGGCACCGTGTTCACGGCGGACTCGTTCGACCAGGTGGAAGACTCGTGGTGGTTCCTCGGCGATGACTTCCGCGACTCGAAGAAGCGGGAGATGATCACCGAGTACTTCGCCTTCAAGGGCGTCGTGCACCGCGCCGTCGATCTCCAGGCACCGCTGGGCGTCTCCGACGTTCGGATCGCGCCACGAATCCGCGTGTCACCGGCGAGCTGCCTCGACGAACACGGCGGGTTCGAGCTCGGTCCGTATCGCGGCCTCGATGTCAGCTCGGTGCAGAAGTCCGCGATCACGGCGGTCGAGCAGCTGCGCGAGCGGATCGGAGCGCATGGTCGCCTCGACCAGGTGGATCTCGCGGTCAGCTTCCTGGGCACGCCCCCGCCGCTGCCGCGCAAGACCCTGCTCCTCGGTCGCTGGTTCCCCGATCGGTTCGAGGGCTGGGCGGGCGTGATCGAGCGGCGCGGGGTCGGCAAGACACGGACGATCGTGTTGCCGAAGAATCTGCGACGGGCCGATGTCGAGGTGTTCATCTACCGGGTCGGCAGCGAGCCGCGCCGCCTCGGAACCGCCGCCGACGGCACCCTCGACTACGTGCCGTGGAAGCGGGGGGCCTACTGGGCCCTGGCATGTACCCCCGCCGAATGCTTCGTGATCGCCGCCACGCGACTGCTCTGAGGCCCGAGGCGAACGGATCGAGCTCGGTCCGCGTCCTGAGGACCGAGCTCACCCTACGCCGAGGGCCCCCAAAGGGATACGCGCCCGGATCGAGGGTCGTGCTAAATCTCGGGCAGTGGATTCGCCGGTGATCTCCATCGTCGCGCCCGCCTACAACGAGGCGAAGAACCTCGTCGCGTTCATCGAGGCCATGACCCCGGTGCTCGATAAGCTCGGAGATGCGTGGGAGATCGTATTCGTGGACGACGGCAGCCGCGATGACACGCTCGGAATGCTGCTCGCCGCGCGCTCGAATGACAGCCGGGTCAAGGTCGTCAGCCTCGCCCGCAACTTCGGCAAGGACGTCGCGCTGACGGCGGGACTTCGCCACGCGCGCGGTCGCGCCGTGATCCCGATCGACTGCGATCTCCAGCACCCGCCCGAGCTGATCCCCGAGATGGTCGCGAAGTGGCGCGCCGGCGCGGACATGGTGATCGGCGTGCGGTCGAAGCGGACCGAAGAAGGGCTGCTCCGCCGCGGCTCGGCACGTGCGTACTACTGGGTGATGCGGCGGATGAACGACGTCGCAATTCCGCCGAACGCCGGCGATTTCCGCCTCCTCGATCGCAAGATCGTCGACGTCATCAACGACATGCCCGAGCGCACGCGCTTCATGAAGGGCATCTTCGCGTGGCCCGGCTTCAAGACCGAGAAGGTCGAGTTCCAGGCGAACCAGCGCGCGGGCGGCCAGAGCAACTGGTCGCTGTTCAAGCTGTGGCGGTTCGCGCTCGACGGTCTGTTCTCGTTCTCGACGGTGCCACTCAAGATCTGGACGTACATCGGTGGCCTGTCGGCACTCGCCGCGTTCGTCTACCTGATCGTCACGCTGATCCAGAAGCTGTTCTTCGGCATCGATGCCGAGGGCTACGCGTCGTTGTTGATCGTCATGCTGTTCTTCAATGGCCTGCTCCTGCTCTCGAACGGCATCCAGGGCGAGTACATCGCCCGGATCTTCGAGGAGGTGAAGGGCAGGCCGCTGTACGTCGTCGGTAAGAAGTGGGGCTTCGACGAGCCAGCGGTCAAGCTCGGTGTGGGCGCGCCCTCCGTCGATCCACCTGGCCGCGACGTCGTGTCGTGAAGCTGCGCGGACCGTGGGTCTGGGCCGCGGTCATCGTGCCGCTGTGGATCACGCTCGTGCTGTGCGTCGCCTGGGAGCCACTCGTCCGTGATGCCTGGGGCAACGTCAACTTCTATCGCTGGAACAAGCTCGACCTGTCTGCCGCGTGGCACCTCGTGCGCGATGGTTGGCTCGGATCAAATCCGCGACTCGGCCAGACGCTGACGACCCTGCTCTACGCGCCGGGTCCGTACCACGTGATCTTCACGCCCATCCTCGAGCTCGGCCTGTTCCTGTTGCTCACCGCGATCACGCTCGGTCGTCGGCCGTCGATCCGCAGCACCGACGACGCGCTCGTGTTCGTCACGGTCACCGCCCTGTTTGCCCTGTGCACGCCGCAGTTCGGCCCGATGCTGTTCTATCGCCCGTTCACCGGCAACTATACGTTCGGCCTCGTGCTCAATCTACTGTGGCTCGTGCCGTACCGGTTCCACGCGCTCGAGCCACGGCGCTATCGCATCTGGTGGGCCCCGCTGCTGCTCGTGCTCGGCGTGGCGGCCGGCATGTGCAACGAGCACACGGGGCCGGCGTTCCTCGCGCTCGGCGCACTCGCTGTCGGCTGGTCGGTCAAGCGCGGCGGTCGGATCCAGCCCTGGATGATCGCGGGCCTGATCGGCCTGCTCGCCGGATACCTCCTGCTGATGTTCGCGCCGGGCCACGACGCGCGCTACGGCGGTCTCGCGAAGCAGGCGGGGATGATCGAACGGATCACCGAGCGCGGCGTCGTGGCGAACCTCCGCATCGTCGGATTGCTCGCGATGTACCTGGTGTGGTCGGTCCCGTGGATCGTGCTCGGTTTCCTGGCGCGCTGTCGCGCAGCGGCGCCCCCGTCGACGTGGCGCGTGCAGCGAGCCGCGTTGCTCGCGATCGGCGGTGCGGGGATTCTCGCGACGCTCGCCCTCCTCGCGTCACCCAAGATCGGAGCGCGACTCTACGTTCATTCGATGGGCCTGCTCTCGATCGCGATCTCCGGCTGGGTGATCGCGCAGCTCACGGCACGCTGGGCCCGCCGAGCCTGCGCGCTGCTCTCCACTGCGGTCCTTGCCTACGTCTGCGCCCGCTGTCTGATCACCTACCGAACGGTGGGTGCGATCAGCGCCGACCGCGTGGCGATCATCAACCGCGGCCCCCTCGGTGCCCACGTCGTGGTGCCGCGCTATCCGCGGTTCCCGAGCAAGTGGTTTCTCGGTGAGGACTTCGGCGCCCAGAATCTACGGATCTCGACGGCGGCCGACTACGGCCTCGGCTCGATCGAGCTTGCAGGCGAGGCTCCCCCAAAGAGATAGTGGCCAGGCGATGACGACGCAGGCCGAGATTCCGCTCGAGCTCCTCCACCGGCTGCCCAAGACCGATCTGCACTGCCACCTCGATGGTTCGTTGCGCCTCGATACGGTGCTCGATCTCGCCCGCAAGCAGGGCGTCAAGCTGCCGACCTTCGATCGCGGCGAGCTCCACGCCATCCTCGCGGCCGGGGACCACGTAGCCTCCCTCGACGACTACCTCCGCGCGTTCGACATCACGCTCAGCGTGATGCAGACCGAGGACTCGCTCGAGCGCTCCGCCTATGAGCTCGCGGTCGATGCGTGGGCCGAGAACGTCCGCTACATCGAGGTCCGCTACTCGCCACTGCTTCACATCCGTGAGGGTCTGCGCCCGGCGCAGGTGGTCGAGGCCGTCCTGCGCGGCCTGCGCACGGCGAAGCGCGAGCTCGGGATCCGCTACGGCGTGATCCTGTGTGCGATTCGCTCGCTCGGGCCCGAGTCGAGCCTGCGGATCGCCGAGCTCTGCATCGCGTTCAAGAACCGCGGCGTCGTTGGCTTCGATCTCGCCGGGTCCGAGGTCAACAACCCGGCGAAGCTGCACAAGCACGCATTCCAGCTCGTCGTCGACAACAACATCAACTGCACCGCGCACGCGGGTGAGTCGTTCGGACCCGACTCCGTCCACCAGGCGATCCACAAGTGCGGCGCGCATCGGATCGGTCATGGCACCCGGCTCGTCGAGAGCGGTGACCTCCTCAACTACGTCAACGATCATCGCATCCCGCTCGAGGTCTGCCCGTCCTCCAATCTCCAGACTCGCGCCGCCGCGAGCTGGGAGACCCACCCGGTCGATTTCTTCGTCGACTACGGGCTGCGCGTCACGATCAACACGGACAACCGCCTGATGTCCGACACGACGGTGACCAAGGAGCTCCACCTCTGCCACCAGCACTACGGCTGGTCGCTGCAGACGATCAAGGAGATCATCATCGCGGGCTTCAAGAGCGCCTTCATGCCGTACCGCGAGAAGGCCGATCTACTTCTCGAGGTCAGCCGTGAGCTCGCGACGTTCTCCGATCCCCGCGGTGATGTCACCGGTCGGGTCGGGCTCGTCGAGAGTGATGCGCCGACGTCCTCGCCCCCCGGGCCACCCGGCAAGCCGAAGCTGCAGGTCTCCTAGGCTCGCCACAAGTTCAACTGCAAGAAGGTCGTCGCGACCTGCTTCGCTCGCTGATCACTGCGCGAGCTGGTCGATGAGCTTGCCGCCGAGATCGGCGGGCGGATCGGGCTCTGGCAAGTTGCCGTAGATCGCCGAGATGTCGCGCATCGGCACGTCGTCGTTGCCAGCCCCCGTGCCGTAGCGGCCGTACGGCTCGGCCGGCTTGCGCAACGACACCTCGCCGCCGCTCGCACCGATCGAGCGGATGAAGCCCTTGTGCAGCGCGGTGCCGACGCGTGCTGCGCAGCGGCATGGATTCATCGGATTGATGTGCTCGCAGCGAGGTGCGAGGTAGTCACCGATCTTCTTGCGCGCGCGAGACAGCCGGACCTTGTACGCGCTCTCGGTGATCGCCAGGCTCTTCGCCGCAGCATCGTCTGGGATCTTGAGCACGTGACACACGACGAAGGCGGCGCGCTCGCCAGGCGGCAGGCAGTTGATCACGGATGTCATGCAGCCCTGCTTGAGCTCCCAGAGCAGGAAGTCGCGCTGCGGATCGCTGAGCGAGCGAACGACATCCGTGCGGGTCGCCTCGCTGCGTAGCGTCTCGTCGAGAATGTCGAAGTTGACCTCCGGCTGCCGAGGGAGCCGCTCCTCGAGAAGCTTGTTCGCGAGCCCGAGCAGCCAGACCTCGACGTCCGCGGCCTCCTTGGGAATCGCGTCAGCATCCCCGACCGCGACCGTGAACACGTCCGACAGGTAGCGCTCCGCACGTTCGCGATCGAGCGTGAGCCGGAACACGAAGTTGTACAGCCTTCTCCAGTGCGGCTCGATAAGCGCCGTCAGCTGGTCTCGGTCGAGCTTGGCTGCCATCGCAAGGCCGATGATACACCGAGGGTCGTGATACGGTGAGACCGATGGTCGCGAGGATCGCGTGCTTGGCCCTCTGCCTGGGCGGCCTCGTCGGTTGCTACAACCTCCCGCAGCCCGAATGCGGCTTCGCCTGTGGCCCGGCCGGCGAGTGCCCCAGCAGCTACTCGTGCAACAGCTCCGTCAATCGCTGCGAGCTCAGCGGGACCACTCCGAGCTGTACGCCTGCGCTCGTCGATGCGGGCATCAATCCCGATTTCAGTCCGCCGCGGGTCATCTCCCAGGTTCCGCTGCCGGATACGAGCGGCGTGTCCAGCGACATCATCGTGATGGCGCGCTTCGACGAACCGGTCGTCGGCGTCTCGCCGTCGACGTTCCGTCTGGAGCGCGACGGGATTCAGGTCAGCGGTACCGTGGGCTACACCCCGACGATCGACAACGCGAGCTTCACCCCGGATTCGCCCCTGGTCTCGGGCACCTTCTACACGGCGACCCTGACCACCGGGATCGAGGACCTCGCGGGCAATTCTCTCGAGAAGGATGTCCAGTGGAGCTTCACGACCGGCGGCGACGTCACACCGCCGATGGTGGTCATGCGTTCGCCGGCCGTCGACATGACGGGGGTGGACGTAGGTGCGAGCGTGGTCGTCGACTTCGACGAGCACGTCTTCGGCGTCTCGAGCTCGAGCTTCACGCTGAGCGCGGGGGCAACACCGATCGCGGGCTCGGTATCGTACTCGACCGCCCAGAGGCGCGCGACGTTCGCTCCGACCACGCAGCTCACGGCCAACACGACGTACACGGCGCGCCTGACCTTCGAGATCGAGGACACCAGCTTCAATACTCTGAGCCCCGTCGCCTGGGCGTTCACGACGGGCGCCGACCTGCAGGCTCCGATCGTGGTGACCCGCGATCCAGCGGCCGGGACCACGGGGAACGCAGTCAATACGCAGCTCACCGCGACGTTCGACGAGACCGTGATCGGCGTGTCGGACACCTCGTTCACCCTGACGCCACAGGGCGGCGCACCCGTCGCAGCGACGGTCAGCTACACCGCCGGAACACGGACCGCCCGGTTGATTCCCGATCTCCAGCTCGCGCCGAACACGCAGTACGCGGCAGCGCTCAGCGCGGTGATCGCGGATGGGTCGGGCAACATGCTCGCGCCGTTTGCCTGGACGTTCACGACCGGGGCGGACTCCTTCGGTCCGCGTGTGGCGCTGACCACGCCCACCAATCTCGCGACCGCCGTGCCCACGACCTCGCCGATCGCGGTCCGGTTCGACGAGCCCGTGCAGAACGTCTCGACGAGCTCGTTCACCGTCAACGGAGGTGCGATCCCCGGCACGATCGCGCTCTCGGCCGGCAACACCATCGCGACGTTTACTCCCGACGCGCCGCTGCCCGCGAGCGCGACGATCTCGGTGAATCTGACGATCGCGATCACCGACGTCGCGGCGAACGCACTCGGCGCGCCGTTCCCGTCCGCGTTCCCGTTCTCGTTCATGACCGCGCCGTAGCTAGCGGCGTCGCGAACCGAACCGCTTGTTGAACCCGAACAAGATCCGCTGCTGATCGAAGCCGCCGGACAGGATCGGCAATGTCGTCTGCGGATCCTCCAGGTCGCCGCGATCGCGGGTCGAGACCTCGAGGAAGAAGTCGAGCGACTTCGTGACACCGGCGAGGACGCCGAGTGCGACACCCACTCGCGTCTGCGGATCGAGCGCCCCGCGATCGGGATCGGGCGCGTCCAGATCGGGACGACCGACGAGGGGGAAGTGGAACGAGAACGTCAGCCACATCGCGAAGAAGCCTCGGCGCTCGCGGATCGCCAGGCCGGTCTCGGCGAGGAGCTCGGCCTGCCAGAACCGCTTGGTCACTGGCTCGTCGAGGAACAGCTGGGTGAACGTACCGCCGAGCGTGCTGTCCCAGAACATGACCTTCTCGGCGAGGTGGAGCTTTGACTGCACCGCGACCTCGCCCATTCCCCAGTAGCCGTCACGGACGAGGTTCGGTCCGCCCTGCGCGCGCACGTAGCCCGAGAGCTCGCGGGTGAAGCCGAGGCGGGCGCCGAGCAGCGCACCCTGCCAGATGTGCTCGTTCGTGTAGCTCGGCTGCTTTGCGAGAAGATCGACGCCGCCGAACAGCTCGCCACGCGAACCGATCGCGAGCAAACCGTGCACGCGGAACAACACGACGTCGGTGAACTTGAGCGCCTTTTCCCCTGGCGCGCGATCACGCGTCAGGAAGTCGAGGCTGGCGCCGAATTCGTAGCCGAGCTGTCGCTTCGGCGGAGTGGTCGCGATCACCTGCTCCGAGCCCGGGGCAGCGATCAGCACGCGGCTCGAATCGCCCGTGGCCTGCGACGGAACGTTGTACTGGGCGAGCGCCGGAGCGGTCGTGCCGAGCAGGACCGCGATCACGAGCAGGCGCGTCGGATTCTGCATCGGGCGCCGCTTCATCGCCCGAACCTATCGCAGAGCGCGCCGCAATGCGTGGTCAGCTGACGATCTGGATCAGGCCGATCAGGTTGCCGAACGGATCAGCGATGATCGCGGTCTTGATGTCGCCGCCGACATCATGCGGTGCTTCGATCTCGCTGGCGCCGAGGGAGAGGAGGAACTCCCAGCTCTGCGCGATGTCGTCGACCTTCCAGTACGCGATCGCGCCGCCGGCGCCAGCCTTCACCTTCGAGACGTCGGGATGCAGGCCGAGCTCCTGCCCATCCACATCGTAGCCCGCATAGAACGGCTGGTCGAAGTACGGCGTGCGGCCGAGCGCGGCCGAGTAGAACGTCTTGGCCTTCTCGAGATCGTCGACCTGGACGATCACGCTGCGGACACTGCGCAGCACGGGACGGTCGGCGATCATCTGGCCGCGTGAAAGGCGCGCTCGAGGTCGCCTTGCAGATCGCTGAGGTCCTCGATCCCGACCGAGATCCGGATGAAGCCATCCGCGATGCCGAGCTTGGCGCGGGTCTCTACCGGGACGCTCCCGTGCGTCATGATCGCGGGGTGCTCGATCAGCGACTCGACGCCACCGAGTGACTCGGCCAGCGTGAAGATCTGACAGGCGGAGAGGAAGCGCGCCGACTCGGCGAGCCCGCCCTTGATCACGAAGCTGATCATGCCGCCAAAGCCGCGCTGCTGCGACTTCGCGAGTGCGTGCTGCGGATGCGACTCGAGACCGGGGTAGATGACCTTGTCGACTTGCGGATGCGAGGCGAGCCACGTCGCGAGCGCGCGCGCATTCGCCTCGTGGCGATCCATGCGGATGTGCAGCGTCTTGGTGCCGCGCATCACCATGAAGCTATCCATCGGCGAGATCACGGCGCCGGCCGCGTTCTGGAGGAACGCGAGGCGATCGAGCAGCGCCTTGTCCTTGACGATCAACGCGCCGCCGACGACGTCGGAGTGCCCGTTGAGGT
>JACCQV010001044.1 GCA_013813945.1 Deltaproteobacteria bacterium
CAGCAGCGTTGCGTTTTCCGCCGGCGTTCCGACCGTGATCCGCAGGCAGCTCGCGAGCGGGCCGGACGCGCCGAACGAACGCACGACGATGCCCGCGGCCGCGAGGCGTTGCCACGTTGCCTGCGCGTCGGGGAACTTCACGAGCAGGAGGTTGGCCTCGCTCGCGAAGACGTCGAGGCCTCGTGCGGTCAACGCCGCCGCGAGTCGGCCGCGCTCGGCGACGATCTCGACTGCACGCTCTTCGCACCACGGTCCGGCATGCTCGAGGAGGAACTCGGCGGCGCGCTGGTCGAGCGAGGACAGGTTGTAGGGCGGGCGAACCTTCTCGAGCACGGCGGCGACCGCCGGTGAGCTGATCGTGAAGCCCACGCGAAGGCCCGCCATGCCGATCTTCGAGAGTGTCCGCATCACGACGAGGTTCGGGTGCGCTGTCAGGTGCGGGAGGTTGGTGACGCTCGAATAGGCGACGTAGGCCTCGTCGGACACGATCACGGTGTCGCGGTGGCGAGCCGCCAGCTCGAGCGCGAAGCCAGGCCGCCAGAGCGTGCCGGTCGGATTGTTGGGCAGGGCGAGAAACACGACCGACGGGCGTTCAGTCTCGATCGCGCGAAGCATCGCGGGTTCGTCGAGCTCGAACCGTGCGGCGAGCGGAACCTCGACCTGCGGCAGCCCGCGCGCGATCGCGGCGAGCTTGTAATAGACGAACGACGGGACCGGATACAGGATCGGCCCTGCGAACGCGGCGCACAGCGCGAAGATCAGCTCGTCGGAACCGTTGCCGAACACGAGCTGCTCGCCCGCGACCCCGAGCTGCTTCGCGAGCAAGGCTCGCAACCGCGTCGCGCGCGGATCGGGATAGCGCTCGAGCGGTACGTCGGCGAGTACCTGCGCGAGCCGAGCGCGCAGCTCCGAGGGCAGCCCGAACGGCAGCTCGTTGGCGTCGAGCTTCGCGGTGATCCGCGGCGGCTGCGGCACGTGATAGGCCGCCGCGATCCGAAGCATCGCCGGCACGCGCGCGGCGAGCGGTCCGAGGTCGTCCGTGACGTCAGCCACGACGGCCTCGCATCAGGGCGGAGCGCCCGTGTCCATCGAGCCCCTCACATGCGGCGAGCGCGGCGATCGCGTCGGCGTGGGCCTCTGCGGTCGCTGCGTCGTACTCGACGATCGAGGTGCGCTTGCGGAAGTCGTGAACACCGAGTGGTGAGGCGTAGCGCGCGGCTCCACCGGTCGGCAGCACGTGGTTCGCACCCGCAAGGTAGTCCCCCGCGGCTTCCGATGCGAATGCGCCGACGAAGATCGCACCGGAGGTCGTGCAGCGTGCAGCCACCTCGCGCGCTCCGACGAGCTGGAGCTCGAGGTGCTCGGGCGCGAACCGGTTGGCGTACTCGATAGCGTCGTCCACCGAAACCACGAGCACCGCGGCGCCGTGCGTGCGCAATGCCTGCTCCGCGATCGCGCGCCGCGGAAGATCCGCGAGCTGCCGCACGAGCTCGGTGTCGACCTGCGCGGGCAGGACACCGGACGTGGTCACGAGCACGGCGCGCGCTTCGGTGTCGTGCTCGGCCTGTGCGATCAGATCCGCGGCGATCCACGCCGGGTTCGCGGTGACGTCGGCGATGATCAACACCTCGGACGGCCCCGCGATCGAATCGATATCGACCTCGCCGTAGACCTGACGCTTCGCCGATGCGACCCACGCGTTGCCGGGTCCGACGATCTTGTCGACGCGCGGCACCGTCTCCGTGCCGTAGGCGAGCGCGCCGATCGCTTGCGCGCCGCCGAGCTCGAACACGCGATCGACGCCGGCGAGCTTCGCAGCGAGCAGCGCCTCGGGCGATGCACCCGGCGTCACCATGATGATCTCCGGCACCCCCGCCACCTTCGCGGGGATCGCTGTCATCAGGACGCTTGACGGATAACGCGCGGTTCCTCCTGGAACATACAGCCCGACCCGTGCGAGCGGCGTGACGCGCAGCTCGAGGCGCACGCCATCGAGCGTGACGTCGACGTCGGGGTCGCGCTGGAGCTCGTGAAACGCACGGATCCTCCGCGCCGCGAGCTCGAGTGCGTCGCGCACTCGAGCATCGACCTGGCCGGCGAGCGCATCCCACCGCTCACCCGAGAGCTCGTAGCTACCGCCGGTGGGCTCGCGCTTGTCGAACCGTCGCGTGTAATCGGCGACCGCGGCATCGCGGCGGGTACGGACGTCGGCGAGAATCTGCGCGACCTGCGCGTCGATCTCGCCCGCCATCCGCGTCGTGCGATCCAGCAGCGCATTCGCTTCTGGAGATCCTGCGAGGAGCTGCCTCAGCAACACGGCGTCAGCATCGCATGTTCGCCGCCCGCCTGACGCGCGTTACTTCGCGACGCAGATGTGATTCGTGGCCGACATCGGCGTCTGCAGGCACGCGTCGATCTGGCCATCCGGGCAGACCTGCGCGATCTCCTGCTCGCACGGCGGTCCCGCGGCCGCATCCGCGGCAACGCAGACGTGCACGGTGGTCTTGCCGCCTGCGCAGCCGTCGACCATCCCGTTCTCGCACACCCGAGCGATCTCCTGCTCGCACGGCACGCCCGCGCTCGCGGCAGGCGGCTGGGTCGAGGTATCGCCGGTGGTGGTGGTGGTGTCCGCCTTCTTGCCACCGCCGCAGCCGAGGGCAACGAACATCGCGATCGTGAATAGCTTCATGGGTCCGGGTGTAGACGAGCCACGCGCGCCGAGGACCTACTGAACGCAGTTACTTTTTGGGTTTCTTCTTCTTGTCGCTGGTTCCCGCGGGATCCACGTCAGGTTCGATCTTCCGCTCCGGAATCTTCACCTTGTCGGGATCGTAGTTATCGAGGTTCGCCTTCGGGTTGGCCGGGTCGTAGTTCTCCTCGACGGCGTCACCCTTCTTGGGCTTGGCCTGCGGGCCCGGTGGCAGGGGACCCTCGAGCGACCCGCCCGGGAGCTTCGACGGAAACCGCTCGCCGTAGCTCTCGACCATTCCCTTGGGTACCGAGGTCCGGCCCTGGCCCCCGACCTTCACCACGTACTTCGTCGAGGGCCACATCACCCACGCCTCGGCCGGGCCGGTGATCGTGAGCGCGCGCACGCCCTCGATCTTGGCCTCTTCGACCTGGTAGCCCTTCTCCTGCGCGAGCCGGCGTACGAGCTTCACCGTCTCGCGAACGACGCCATCGGCCTTCTCGTACTTCGTTACAGTTACGTTTACGAGGTCCTTGTCTTCGATGCGTCCGCGCTTCTCCGCGTCGTTCGTGATGTAGCTCGCGCTGAACGCCTCACCCTTGTTGCCGTCGATCCAGACCTCGACGTCGAGCAACGGGCCCTGGAACCGCCGGAACTTCCACGATCCCAGATCCGCCTCGACGACTCCGCGTCTGGGAACGGGTGGGTTTCCACCGCACGCCGCGCCCAGAACGACGAACAGCACGAGTGCAACGAGCGCCGACCGCATCCGCTATATCGTACCGCTTATCCGTGTTGACAGCGGAGGGCCATCACTGAATAGTCCCCGCCAACATGGCGAGCCATCTGTTCTCCTCTGAATCCGTCACCGAAGGTCACCCGGACAAGTTGTGCGACCAGGTCTCCGACGCGATCGTCGATGCCTGTCTGGCCGCTGACCCGAACAGCCGCGTGGCCTGCGAGGCCGTCGCGAAGACGGGCTTCGTACTGCTCGCCGGTGAGATCACCACGAAGGCGCAGCTCGACTACCAGAGCCTCGTGCGCGGCGTCGTCCGCGACATCGGCTTCGTCGGCTCGCAGACCGGCTTCGATGCCGACACGTGCGCCGTCATGGTGTCCGTGGTCCAGCAGTCGGCCGACATCGCGCAAGGTGTCGATCGCGGCGACGCGGCCAAGCAGGGCGCAGGCGATCAGGGCCTGATGTTCGGCTACGCGTGCGACGAGACCAAGGAGCTCATGCCGATGCCGATCCAGCTCGCGCATCAGCTCGCTCTCAAGCTCGCCGAGGTCCGCAAGAAGAAGACGAAGGGCGTCGACTGGCTGCGTCCCGACGGCAAGACCCAGGTCTCGGTCCGCTACGAGGACGGTGAGATCACGGGCGTCGAGGCGATCGTCGTCTCGACCCAGCACAACGAGAGCGTGAAGCAGAAGACCCTCGAGGAAGCGATCCGCGAGCTCGTCATCAAGCCGATCGTCCCCGCCAAGCTGATCACGAACAAGACCAAGTTCCACGTCAACCCGACCGGTCGCTTCGTCATCGGTGGCCCGCACGGTGACGCCGGTGTCACCGGTCGCAAGATCATCGTCGACACCTACGGCGGCTACGCCCGCCACGGTGGCGGCGCGTTCTCGGGCAAGGATCCGAGCAAGGTCGATCGCTCGGCCGCGTACTACGCGCGCTACATCGCGAAGCACGTCGTGGCCGCGGGCCTCGCGCGCCGCTGCGAAGTTCAGTTCGCGTACGCGATCGGTGTCGCCGAGCCCGTGTCGATGCTCGTAGACACGTTCGGCACCGGCAAGGTCTCGGACGACAAGCTCACGAAGGCCGTGCTCTCGGTGTTCGATGCCCGCCCGGGCATGCTGATCCAGGAGCTCGACCTGCGTAAGCCGATCTTCCGCGCGACTGCCGCCTACGGCCACTTCGGCCGCGAGGGCTTCTCGTGGGAGAAGACGCCGCTCGTCGAGAAGCTTCGCGATGCCGCGGGCATCAAGAACGGCCTCCACGTGAACGGCAACGGCAACGGCAGCAAGCCGTCGTCGAAGAAGCCGGCCGCGCCTGCCAAGAAGGGCGGCAAGTCCGCCGCTGTCGCTCGCGCGTAACATCGTCGCGCGATGACTCTCGAGCCGGCCTTCGGGTCGGCTCTTCTCGTTTCGGGCTCTGACACCGATGTCGCGCCGGTTGCCATTTCGGCCGATCAGCCAGTCCTCAGGAATCCGCGCCTGCCCGGCCACGTTACACCTGGTTGCGCGCGGCACACCGCGTGCACAATGCGATCTGCATGCGCCCAACCCTTCGCCGCACGCTGATCCAGCTTGTCCTCGCCGCCACGCCGCTGGCCGCGGGAGGTTGCATGTTCGACGACGATCCCTGCACCGAGCCGCGCGAACGAAACGTCCGGATCCCCGAGCCGCCGCCGATGGATCTGCTCGCACTCGTGGATGCGTGCGAGGCTGACGAGGCGAAGTGCATCGAGCTATGCACCACGGTGCTGCAGCAGACCAATGCGTTCTCGAGCCCGACGAGCTGCGTGGTCACGCATGACTCGACGGGCCACGACATCGCGATCGGGTACTTCGTTTCGACCGGAGCGAGCGGCTGCCCCGTCGACGGCCGCCGGCCCGCTGGGCTCGCACCTGCGAAGAAGCCACGCTGCGGGATCGCGGGAACGCACCTCGCGCGTTCGGCTTGGTACGAGGCAGCATCGGTCCACGCATTCGTGGGTCTCGCGCGCCAGCTCGCGCGGCACGGCGCACCGACGGCCTTGCGCGACGCTGCGAAGCGCGCCGCTGTCGATGAGGTTCACCATGCTCAGCTCATGGGAAACCTGGCCCGTGCGCGCGGCGCGACCCCGCCTGCGGTCGAGATCGAGAAGCAGGGCCGGCGCTCGCTCGAATCGATCGCGATCGAGAACGTGACCGAAGGTGTCGTCGGCGAGACGTGGGCCGCGCTGATCGCGTTCTGGCAGGCCGCGCATGCAACGGATTCGACGGTGCGCGCAACGTACGCCAAGATCGCCGAGGACGAGCTTCGTCACGCGGAGCTCTCCATCGAGGTCCAAGCCTGGGCGCGCGCGAAGCTGAGGCCGGCCGCACGCAAGCGGGTGGACGCGGCGCGAACGCGGGCCCTGACCAAGCTGGCGAAGGGCGTCAAGACGAAAATTCCGAGGGCGCTGGTCGACGAGCTCGGAATGCCGGACGCGGCCGCAATGCAGAAGTTGTTCGCAGCTGCGCGCACCCGCGTCTGGGCCTGACGTCGGCTGCGCAAACCTCGTTCACGTGTGACAACTCGGTCGTTAGCAGGGCGCGCCGCGGACGTGCGGACACCGTGTGTCGCGTGGTTGGCGCGGGTACACCCCGTGCACGACGGACCGGCATGCGCCCCTCCCTCCGCGGAACACTGATCAAGCTCGTCGTCGCCGTGTCCCCGCTCACGGCGGCGGGTTGCCTGGTATTCGACGGCGAGCGCCAGCCCGATGCGGGTGTCGATTCCAGGCTACCCACGTCCGACTGCGGCGGGTGGCGCACGTTTCGGGTCCTGGTCGAGGAGCCGCCTCCGATCGAGCTCGCAGCGCTCGTCGATGCGTGCGAGACCGACCCGGCGACCTGCATTCAGCTGTGCAACGAGGTCCTGCGCCGATCGGTGATCGACTCCAACACGAACGTGACGGCCACGCAGTGCGACGTCACGCACAGCCCGACCGGCCACGACGTCGCGATCGGCTACTACGGGTCGTGCGGCGCGGAAGGTCGTCGGCCCGCGGGCCTCGCTCGTGGCCGCAAGCCGCGCGCCGGAATCGCGGGCACCCACCTCGCGCGCTCCGCCTGGTACGAAGCGGCATCGGTGTACGCCTTCGTGTCGCTCGCGCGCGAGCTCGCACGGTTCGGCGCGCCGAAGACGCTGCGCGATGCGGCGAAGCGCGCAGCAATCGACGAGGTCCACCACGCGCGGCTGATGGGTGACCTTGCCCGCGCGCGCGGTGCGACGCCGCCGAAGGTGGAGATCGAGGACCCGGGTCTCCGCTCGCTCGAGTCGATCGCCATCGAGAACGTCACCGAGGGAATCGTCGGCGAGACGTGGGCCGCGTTGATCGCGTTCTGGCAGGCCGCGCACGCAACGGATCCGACCATGCGCGCGACCTACGCCCGGATCGCGGAGGACGAGCTGCGGCACGCCGAGCTGTCGATCGAGGTCGACGCGTGGGCGCGCACGAAGCTACGGCCGGCGGCGCGCAAGCGCGTCGATGCGGCCCGCACCCGTGCGCTCGCGAAGCTGGCGAAGGGCGTCAAGACGACGCAGCCGGCGGCGCTGGTCGCGGAGCTCGGCATGCCGGATGCCGCTGCGATGCAGAAGCTGTTTGCGAACGCCCGCGCGCGCGTCTGGGCGTAGGTGATGCCCCGGGGCGGCTCTCGGTGGGTCACTGATCGGCGCAGCGTGACGGATCTCGCGTGATGGCGCGGGAGGGCATGGCATGGTCGGGAATCGTGCGTGCGGCGACCGCCCTCGTGACCCTCTCGCTCCTCGTGGGCGGGACGAGTCACGCGTGGGTGACCGGCCCGCAGGACGAGCCGTTGATCGTGGTCGCGAGCGGCGCGCCGCCCCGCACGGAGCGAACCGTGATGCCGGCGCGAACGCTACCCGCCGGATGGCAGGGCACGATCGATCGCGACACCGGGGTGACGACCCAGCTGTGGGGCGGCTTCGTCGCCGTGCCGGGCGCGGTCGGTGATCCCGCGATCGCGGAGCGAGCGGCGCGCGCGTTCGTGGTTACGCATCTCGCACTCCTCGCACCCGGTGCGAGCGCCGCGGAC
>JACCQV010001046.1 GCA_013813945.1 Deltaproteobacteria bacterium
TCGATCACGGTCGCGACGATTCCCTCGAGAACAGCGACTGCGATCAGTCCGGTGAGCAGCCGCTTCTGGAGATCGCCGAGGCCTTCGGGTGTCCCGGCGGGGGCGCTCGCGCCCGGAGCACCTCCCGTCGCGAGCGCTCGCGCCTGGAGCAGCGAGAGCGCGAGCACGATCGCGGTCGCCACGGCACCGACGTAGGGCAGCACCGTCAGCCCCATTCGATAGACGAGCACGCCGGCACCGAGGCCGGCGATCGCACCGCCGAGCGTGACCGCAGCACCCGCACGCGGCAGCATGCGGCGTGCATCGCGTCCTGCCACCGCGGCGGCAACGCGATTCCATAACGTGAGGCCCGCGACCTGCGAGATGGCGGCGAGCGCGACGACGAGGACGACCGGCGGCGCACCCGCGGCGAGCAGCTTGGGTGCGGCGGAGGCTGCGATCAGCAGCGCGATCAACAGCCCCAGATCGACGACGCTCGAGCTGGCGCGACGCGTGATCAGGTCGTAGCCGAACGTCGCGACCGCGAACCCTCCGGCGTTGGCGATCAGGAGCCACGGTAACTTCGAGGGGCCGTACGCCTCGAGGAAGGCGACCTCCGCGTACGAGCGCAGCGTGACCGCGACGAAGTTGCAGAGCAGCACCATCGCGGCGCCGAGCAGGAACGCGCGGCGATTCACGTGGCGCCTTCGAGCAGTAGCCGCGCGAGTGCATCCGAGAGCGCGGCGAGTGCGATCGGATCTTCCTCGAGGACGTCACGCATGTCGTCGAGGCTGACACCGACGAGGGTGCTCGCTCGTTCCGCGATTGCCTCGAGGGCCGGCGTCTGCGGCGCGACGACTCGAACGAGTCCGAGCACGTGCCCCGGTTTCGCGGTTCCACCGTGCCTGCGGTGGATGCTCGTCGTCGCATCACGGGCGACCGCCGCGCGCGACGAGATGACGAGCGAGCCATCCACGACAACCCACACGGTGTCGTCAGTGTTGCGGCGCTCCCCGGCCTCGAGCGCCTCGGAACGTGCGCGCTCGGCGAGCCGGATCACCACCGCCGGAGCGAGATCAGCGAACAGCGGACACGCCGCCAGCGCGCGAGCTCGCTCGAGGAGGTCCATCTAGCGCTTGGACAGGATCTTCTTCTGATTCGCCTGGATCGTCCTCTGGTTGGCGATCACCTCGTCGAGCTTCTTCTGGTTGCCGACGATCTTGGCCTGGTTCGCGAGAACCAGGTCGAGCTTCTTCTGGTTGCCGGCGATCTTGGCCTGGTTGGCGATCACCAGGTCGAGCTTCTTCTGGTTGCTGGCGATCTTGGCCTGGTTCGCGAGCACCAGGTCGAGCTTCTTCTGGTTGCTGGCGATGTGGCTCTGGTTTGCCAGGATTGCCTTCTGGTTCTCGAGAATCTTCGTCAGCTGCGCCTGGTTGCCGGCGATCTTCTTCTGGTTCGCGAGGATCTTCTCCTGGTTCGCGATGATCCGCTCCTGGTTCGCCAGGCTGGCGTCGTGACCGGAAGAGGACGAGGAAGAGGAAGAGTCGTGGCTGCTGTCACCGTTGGTCATCGTCTCGAGCATCGAAGGCCCCCTTGCAGCGCACCCGCGCGCCGAGCCGGTATCGTTGAACCAGCCCCCGGGGCGGTGCAAGAGGGCGGGTCACCAGATCGCACCCGCCCTGATCTTGGTGCAACATCGACGGTGAGGGATGCGCGCTGCACGCAACTACGTGATCCCGGTGGCCGTCCTGACGGCGCTGTGGGGAGCGCGCGCCCCGGTCCATGCCCAGCCGGCCGCCGACCTATCCGACGAGGACATGGCCCAGATCGCCGAGGGCGAGGCGATCGAGATCTTCGACGAGCGCCCCGACAAGCCGTTCGACCGCGACACCGAGGTCCGGCTGACCGGAGAGCAGCTCGCCGCCCGCGGTGCGACCGACCTCGCCTCGGCGCTGGCATTGTTGCCCGACGTCACCGTTCGCGACGCCGGCCGTGGCGGCTTCAACGTCGACATCCGCGGTGCACGCAAGGGCGCGGTCGCGGTCCTCATCGATGGTGTCCTCGTCAGCGATCCCTACTACGGGACGTTCGATGTCTCGACGATCCCGGTGACCGACATCGTTCAGATCCGGGTCTCGACGACGCCGCAATCACCGATCGATGGTCCCGGCGGTCCGGGCGGCGTGATCGAGGTGCTGACGCGCGACGCGGTCGGTGACCAGCTCGTGATCGCGCGGGTGATCGCTGACTCACTACCGACGTTCGGGATCACGGCGACCGCACGGACTGCGCTCGCGAAGCATGTCGCGTTGCGAATCTCGTCGTCGGGGACCGCGGGTGCTCGCGACCTCGAGCTCCCCGGGGCTGGCTCGGTCGGGGAGGGCCGGCGTGCTGCGACGGGCGCCGGCCGCCTCGAGTATCGAAAGGGCAACCGGCGCATCGCGATCGACGGCTTCATCGATGATCGCCGCTATCTCTCACCACCGAGCGACGAGGTGGTCTCGAACTTCTTGTTGATCGATCGCGAGACCTCCGCGCGCGCTTCCGCCAAGGCGGATGATCGGCTCGGCACGCTCCAGCTCCAGGGCCAGTACTGGGTGCACTACCTTCACCGCCGCTCGCGCCAGTTCGCGGACCCTGCGCTCACCGATCAGCTGTCGAAGGAGAACCTGTTCTCGATCCGCAGCGGCGGCATGCTGCTCGCGACGCGGCCGGTCGGCAAGGACTACCGCTGGGCCACGTCGACGGTGATCGATCACGAGAAGGCACTCGTGTTCGATCAGGCGAATCGCTACGTCCGCGGCGAGACCACGCTGATCGAGCTCGCCGCATCCGGGCAGTACGAGCGCAAGCGCATCCGTCTCGATGCGGCGGCCGGCTTCGCGACCGCATTCGGCGTCGGCGCAGATCCGTGGCCCGAGGGAAAGCTCACCGCGAAGTACAGGCCGCGGCAGACGCTCGAGATCACGGCGACCACCGGCTACAAGGGTCGGGTGCCGAGCCTGCGCGAGCGGTTTGATGCGGAGAGCGGTAACCCGAGCCTCGGCCCGGAGAAGGCGCTGCACGCGGAGGTTCGCGCGGTCGAGGAGCGCGATCGGTTCCGGCTCGAGGCGGCGCCGTTCTATCGGCGCACGATCGGCACGATCCGCACCTCCACCGATCCGATGGACGAGGGCAAGCTCGTCAACCTCGGCACGCTCGACATCTACGGTGTGGATCTCCAGGGCCGCGGGCTGGTCCACACGAGGCTCGAGATCGGCGGGTCCTATAACTACGTCAAGGCCACGAGCCGCGAGACCGGAGACGATCCACTCGATCGGCTGCCCGCCCATCGCGCCGACGCGTGGGCGCGGTTCCTCGCGAATGACGCATACTCGGCGCTCGTTCGCGTCCGCTATCTCGGCGAGTCGATCGACAGGGGAGTGACCGTCGAAGGTCACGCGCTCCTCGAGGCCACTCTGACCGCGCAGCTCACCAAGGAATATCTGGCCGTGCTCCGCGTCGAGGACGCGCTCGACCAGCAGCCCGAGACGCGTGCCGGCTATCACACCGCGGGCCGGGTGATCTCCGTCGTACTCCAGGGCTCGTGGCAGTAGACTGAGTGCGATGGTGACGCGCCTCCTGCTGGGTCTCTGCCTCGTCACGGCCGCGGCATGCTCCGACGATGGTGGCTCCGAGCCCCGGATCTGCCCGACGCCGGAACCGTTCCCGATGGTCACTGCAGACGCCGGCACGCTGACGGCGCTCAAGGCGCAGCGCTGCAACGTTTCGGGATCGATGGGCGCGCGGAAGTGGTACCGGCTCTCCGCGACGCTGCCGGGCTCGACCGACATCGTGCAGCTCGAGCTCTACGACGGTGTCGGCGCGTTCGCGGGCGGCGTCGTGCGCGTCGGCTCGTTTCCGGTCGACACGGGCGACGCCCAGTGTGGGGTCTGTCTGCGTGCGCTCGGCAACAAGGGCGAGGCGAGCGAGACCGAGTACGTCGGCACCGCCGGGACCGTGAACATCACCGCGCTCGGTGCCGATGCGCAGCCGATCTCGGCGACGATCACCGGCGCGAGCTTCTCCGAGCTCGGCGTCGCGGCGACCGGGCTCAACGTGCCGTGTACTGCGACGCTGGCCGCCGTGAAGATCGACGGAACGGTCATGGATCTCGGTGG
>JACCQV010001099.1 GCA_013813945.1 Deltaproteobacteria bacterium
GTCCTTGCCCGCCGCGTCGAGCGCCTGGAAGATCAAGAGGACGCTGTAGCGATCGTTCGCATAGAGCTTGCCCTGGAGCTTCGCGAGCTTCTCGACGCTCTTGGCGAGTGCCTCGGCATTCGCTTCCTTGCCGTCGTGCTCGTCGGGGTCGGTCTGCGTCTTCTTGATCTTGAACGAGCCGTCGAAGGGTACGAGATACGGGCTCGCGACAGGTTCGAACAGGATCGGCTTGGCCATCGCACGCACGATAGCTCGGCGCTCGGTGACAACTTCGGCAGATCCGGATCAATCTGCAGTGACGGTGCGGCAATCCGGAACCCGCATTGTATGGTGCCGGTGATGACCACGACGACGACGAACGGTGACGGAAAGACGGAAGCGATGCCCTATCACGAGGAAGACAAGCTCGGTCCGCTCGGGACGAAGGTGTCCGCGCTGTTACACCCAAACGACCTCCGTAAGACGCTGCTCCGCGCCTTCCACGACGCCGTCCAGGATGCGAGGGATGCCGCCGCTTTCGACGACGAGAGCTCTGCCAAGGCGGTTCACGATTCGCGCAAGGCCCTGCGTCGGGCGCGCGCGGTACTCGGGATGGTCGCCGGCGCGCTGCCGAAGAGCGAGCGCAAGGCGGTGGGCCGCGCCCTCCAGGAGTCACGCCGTGCGCTGTCGCCGATCCGCGATCACGCGGTGGCACCCGAGACGCTCGGCCAGCTACCGCTCGGCGATGATGATCGCGCTGCGGCAAAGCGCGTGGTCGACAATGCCGCCGAGACCTTGCCGGCGGTCGTCGAGATCAAGCAGCTCCTCGGCGAGAGCGCCGCACGTGCCGCCGCTCAGGCGGAGGCCCTCGAGGCGTCGCTCCGCGCCGAGCTCAGCTGGCAGAGCGTTGTCGACGGGATCCAGGAGGTCTATGGCGACGCCCGCCACGCGCGTCGCAAGGCGAAGGACTCGAAGCAGTGGTTCCACACGTGGCGCCGCCGCTGCAAGGAGCTGACCTTTCAGCTCGAGCTCCTCGCGACGCACGCGGGGCCACGGCTGGCCGCGATCCAGAGTGAGGTCAAGGGAGTCACGGAAACCCTCGGCGAGGCGGTGGATCTCGTGATGGTTCGCGAGTTCGTCGATACCTACGGGCAGGGCCTGGGAAAGGGAGAGAGCGATCACCTCAAGTCGGCGATCGACGCGCGCCTCGAGGACCTCATGGCCGAGACGCGCAAGGCGGCCAAGGACACGTTCAGCCAGAAGCCGAGCCGGTTCGCCAAGCGGCTGACCAAGGCCGTCCGCCGCGACCTGACTCCTGCCGACGACGCCGACGTTAGCGAAAACGCAGGGGACTGAACCAGGCCGCAGGCGCGCCGGGACATGGTAATAGGCTGCCATGTCGAAGGTCCTCATCATCGGTGCGGGTGGTGTCGGTGGCGTCGTCGCTCACAAGTCGGCGATGGAGAAGAACGTCTTCTCCGACGTCATGCTCGCCAGCCGCCGGATCGCTCCGGTCGAGAAGCTCGCCGCCGAGATCGAGCAGATGCACGGGCGGAAGATCCGGACAGCTCAGGTCGATGCCGATGACGTTCCGGCGCTGACCAAGCTGATCAAGGAGTACCAGCCCCGCCTCGTGATCAACGTCGCCCTGCCGTATCAGGACCTCCACATCATGGACGCGTGCCTCGCGGCGGACGTCGACTACCTCGACACCGCGAACTACGAGCCGCCCGATGTCGCGAAGTTCGAGTACAGCTGGCAGTGGGCGTATCAGGACCGGTTCGCGAAGCAGGGCCGGATGGCGCTGCTCGGTTCGGGCTTCGATCCCGGCGTGACCAACGTCTACTGCGCGTACATCCAGAAGCACCTACTCGACGAGCTGCACTACGTCGACATCGTCGATTGCAACGGCGGCACGCACGGCAAGGCGTTCGCGACCAACTTCAATCCCGAGATCAACATCCGTGAGATCACGGCGCGCGGCCGGTACTGGGAGAACGGCGAGTGGAAGGAGACCGACCCGCTCAGCGTGTCGAAGGTCTTCGATTATCCCGGCGTCGGCGAGCGCAAGAGCTTCCTGCTCTATCACGAGGAGCTCGAGAGCCTGGCGAAGAACCTCAAGGGTCTGAAGCGGATCCGGTTCTGGATGACGTTTGGCGAGAGCTACCTCAAGCACCTCGAGGTGATGCAGAACATCGGCATCACGCGGATCGACGAGGTCGAGTTCGAGGGCAAGAAGATCGTCCCGATCCAGTTCCTCCGCGCGCTGCTG
>JACCQV010001107.1 GCA_013813945.1 Deltaproteobacteria bacterium
CTCGAGGCCGTTGTCGTGATCGCGCGTGACCTTGTCGGCGTTGTGGCAGAAGTAGCAGGTGATGCCCGTCTCGGCGGGCGGCAGCGTCGAGATGTCAAACGTCGCGACGTTGTCGGAAGTGATCGTCCCGTTCGCGACCGCCATCGGGGCGTGGCAGTTCACACAGAACGTGCCGAGCTCGCCGCCGGTCTCGCGCTGCCCGCGCTTGTGCATCGCGATGAACACCGGATCCGTGGACGCATACGCATGCATCGATCCTGACCACTCCGTGAAGTGGGTCGGATGACAGGTGCTGCAGGTGTTCGGATCCTGCAGGCGCTCGACCGAATACTTGTCGTCATCGCAGGCCGCGAGTGCGAGGGCGGCGATCACGAACAGCTCCTTCATCGCTGCGCTCCATTTGCGACCCAGTGAAGGAGAGCACAGCGCTCGGTCACGCTGATCGGACTGCCCGGTGGCATCTGGTAGTCGGTATCGGTGTCGTGCGTGCGGACGATCAGCTCGCTGCACGCTGCATCTCCAGGTGCCACGCGGCCATCGAGCAGCGAGTCATACGCGGTGTCGACATCCGCGAGTGACATGCTTCCGTCACCGGAGTCCGAGTGACAGGAATTGCGGCCCGAACCGCAGTCCATCTTCAGCGTGTTCTCGAAGACATTGTTGAAGGTCGGCATGTACTGCGGGGAGCAGGCGAGATCGAGCGCGGTGGTCGTACATGGAGGCGGCGGATCGGACGGACAGCCCCCGAGCAGGACCGCCACGGCGAACCACGTCACTCGCATGAACCGCAACTGTACTCGCCTTTGCGAGAGGCGGAAGTGTCCGATCCCACAACGCCTGACACCCAGAGACCATTACTCCGCAGCGAGGCGCGAAAAGAGATCCTGGTAGCGGCGATACGCCGCATCGAGGGCGGTTCGGGTCTCCCGCGATCCGGGCGCGAAGACCTCCGAGGCAGCCGGCGCGAGCGCGGCGGCGTGCTCCAGATCCGACACGCTGCCGGAAGCGACGGCCGCGATCATGGCAGCACCGATCGGACAGGTGTCGCTGTTCGGGGCCACCCGGTGCGGGATGCTCAGCACGTCAGCGCGGAGCTGGGACCAGACCCGGCTGCGCGCTCCACCGCCGAGGAGCAGCACATCCGAGGCCGGCAATCCCATCGCCACCAGCCGCTCCGCGACGTCGCGACTCGCGAACGCGAGCCCTTCGAGCACGGCCCGCGCGACGTGCGCGCGATCGTGACCGGCCGCGAGACCATGCAGCGTGCCGCGCGCATCCGGTCGCCACACCGGCGTCATCGCGCCGGCGAGCGCGGGCAGGAACGTGATGCCACCCGCCCCAGGGGGCGCCGTCGCGGCAAGTGCATCGAGCGCCGCATCATCGGGCAGCCCGAGCATCCGCACCGCCCAGCGCACCGCACCGCCTGACAGCCAGCCCGGGTTCTCGATGAAGAAGGCTCCGGTCGGATAGCGGTGGGTCTCGACCATCGGCTCGGCGCCGATGCGATCGAGGACCGCCGTCGTCGACACCGCCCCGACGACCTCCCCCGTGCCGATCGCGCAGACGATCGATCCCGGTGCAACGACGCCGGCACCGAGAGGATTCGCGAAGTCATCTCCGGTTCCGACCGCCACCGGCGTTCCCGCGCGGAGCCCGGTCAGCCGCGCGCCCTCCCCGGTCAGCGCGCCGGCGATCGAGCAGGTCGGTCGGATCGCAGGCAGCTCGTCGGCGGTGATCGCAAACGCAGCAAGGAGCTCGGGCGACCACGCGGACGTCGCGAGCTCCATCAGCATCGTCGATGAAGCGAGTGCGGGATCGATGACGGCCACGCCGGTCAGCCGCTCGACCAGATAGCTCACCGGTTGGTGGAACCGCGCCGCCACCACACCGTGGTCGCGCAGCCAGCAGATCTTCGGAGCCATGTGACCTGGATCCGCGACCTGTCCAGCGATCTCGAACACCCGACGCGCATCGCCGCGAGACGTCTCCGCGATCGCACGGCGGTCCTGCCAGATCAGCGCGGCATGCAGCGGCCGACCCGACGCATCGACCGCGACACAGCCATCGAGCTGACCCGCGATCGCGAGCGCCCCGATGTCCTCGCCACGCGCACCGGCCGCCGCGAGGGCCCCCGCGATGGCGGGTGCGAGCGCCTGCTCCCAGCTCCGGGGGTCCTGCTCGGCGCGATCCGGTGCCGGGTGCTGTGTCGCGTACGCGATCGCGTGCTGGCCACGGACAGCGAGGCCTTCATCACACACGACCGCTTTGACGCTCTGAGTACCTAGATCGAGACCGAGGAGGAGCACGCACGTGCGATGCTAGTACATCCCGTGAACTTCTTTGGCCATGCAGCGGTCGCCAGCTGGCGAGTGGGACGCGGGGGCTTGCCGCTCGGCGCGATGCTCCCTGACTTCTCGACCATGTGTGGCGCGAGGATCGCCAGCACACCGGACAGCGAGGTCGCCGACGGCATCGCCCTGCACCACGCCACGGACAAGGCGTTTCATGGTCTCCCGTCGGTGATCGGGCTGATGCGCGAGCTCGATCAGCGGCTCGAGCGCGGACGCTGTGCCCGCGGCCCGCGCCGCGCCGCCGCGCACATCGGCGTCGAGCTCCTCATCGACGGCGTCCTCGTCGACAACGAGGAGTATCGCGATTCGTTCATCCTCGGGCTCGAGTACGAGACGCAGATCGAGTGGCGGCACGAAGGTGACGACCTTCGCTACGCCGAGCTGATCACTCGCATGCGCGCACACGGTGTACCGCTCGACCTCAAGCGGCCCGAGTCGATCACGCATCGGCTCGCGCGCATGCTCGGGCATCGCCCGCTCCTCGCGCCGTCGCAGTCGGATCTCTCGACGATCACGATCTCGTTGCTCGAGCACAAGCCGCGCGTCGAGATGGCCGTCGATGGCGTGCTGCGCCAGCTGCGCGCCGCGCTCACCCCGCCAGTCGATACGCGTGGTGCGCCTTCGAGTCCTTGAAATCCGGCGGTGTCGTTGCGTGCGTGACGTCGAGGAACGGCGCCTCGACCTCGAGCTTGAACCGCCGCTTGTTGGTCGAGAACCAGACCGCACCCGAGCGTGACCACACGGCGAGAACGTCCGCGATCAACGCTGCGTGATCGCGCTGGACGTCCCAGGTGTAGTCCATCCGCTTCGAGTTCGAGAACGTCGGGGGATCGACGACGATCACGTCCCAGGTGCGGCCCGCACGCCGAGCCTCGACGAGAAACTCCCGGACATCCGACTGGATGATCTCGGAGGTCAACCCGTTGAGCGCCAGGTTCTCGCCGGCCCAGTCGAGATAGGTCTTCGAGAGATCGACGGTGGTCGTCCGCTTGCCCGCGGCAGCGGCGTAGACCGAGAACGAGCCGGTGTAAGCGAACAGGTTGAGCATGGTCGCGCCCGGCTCGGCGGCGACCTTCGCGCGTGTGACCCGGTGATCCAGGAACAGGCCGGTGTCCACATAGCCCGAGAGGTTGACGCGAAAGGCGTGGCCGCCCTCGCGGACCGTGCGCCACGTGCCGGCGTTCTCGAGCTTCTCGTACTGGATGCCTTCGCGGTGCTGCAGCGGTGCGCGCTGCTTGACGAACGCCTCGGTCGCATCGAGTGCCTGCTTCGCCGCGGCGACCACATCCTCGAGCCACGCATCGCCACCCCCGCGCTCGCCGGCCTCGTCGAGATGCCGGTAGTCGTTGATCACGAGTGCGCCGTCGTACGTGTCGATCGTGATCGGCAGCTCGGGGATGTCGCGGTCATAGACCCGCCAGCACGTGACGCCTTCACGCTTCGCCCACTTGCCGAGATGCCGCGCCGTCTTGCGCACCCGGTTCTCGAGCATCTCGAACTTCGTCGTCATCACACGCCTGCGATGCCGCGCTGACTCTTGACCCGGTACTGCAGCGTGACTGCGCGGCGGCCGAGCGGCGGGATCTCGACGCCCCACGTCACGAGGCCCTGCTCGTCCATCGCACGTGCAGTGACCTGGGTGATCTCCTCGCCTCCTGGCTGATCGTCGGTACCAAGGAGGTACGCGTCCGGGGGCGCGATCTGGACGTCGACTTGCTCGACCTCCGAGATCGGGATGCGTTCGGTGACGATGACCTCGCGCGGCTCGGTACCGAGATTCGAGAGCCGCACGGCGACGCGCACGGTCTGAACGTTGCTGCCGCCGAGGAGTCCTGCCTCGTCGCGCTCTCGAGACTCCGTACGATGCACGCGGACATCCGCTTCGGGCCCGAACCCGAGATAGAACTTCTCGCCGGCCGCCACGAACCCGACCTCGGCGCGCCCGACGTATCCCGACGCCATGATCAGATCGACGGGACCTGCGAGTAGCGGCTGCGTGCCGGCGTTGACGATCCGCGCACGCACGTGGACCCAGGGCGAACGCAACGGAATCGCGACGAGCGACAGCTGCGTCGGCGCGGTGAAGCCGCTGACCGGCACGCGGTGTGGCATCCCGTCCTTCTTGATCGTGGTCTTCGGGGCCGTCAGGGTCAGCCCGAGCCCGCGATCGTCGATGCCGGGCACCTCGAGCGAGCCGAGACCTGTCGATTGCTGCTCGTGCTCGCGGGACTCGACGACGATTGTCTCCGGGCGACGCCGCGTCCGCAGCTCGTCATCGGCGAGAGCCGGTGGCTCGACCCCGAGCGAGGCGCGCTCGAGCGAGAAGGTCACCTCGACGTCCGTCCAGTCCTCGCCGGTCGCCTGCCATACGCACGCGGTCGTGGTCCAGTCAACGCGCCCTGCGGCACGGGCAAGCACGGCGCGATGATATGGCCGCCACGCAGCCCCGGGCACGACGTAGCTGATGGTCAAGGCGACGTCGGTCGCGACGTCGGCGATCACATCGATCACCAGGCGCGCTGCTTCCTCCCCGGCCTCTCCATCCGCGCGCGTGATCCGCGCTTCGAGCCGCGATAACGCGAGCGCCGAGAGCTCCGCCTCGAGCTCGCTGTCGACGCGGCGGGTGCGCACGGCGGACTCCTGCGCGTCGAGCTCGACCAGCTGCGCCGCAGCGGTGGGTGCAGAAATTCCGCGACTCGCCGCGATCGCGAGATCGCGATAGCTCGCCTGGACGAGCTCGTGCAGTGATTCGATTTCGATACGTGCGGAGTCTGCCCGCGCGAGCGCAGCATCGCGAGCGGTCTCGAGCCGTGCTCGCTCCGCACGCAACACGCTCGGCTCCTCGGTGGTACCGTGCGCCGGATCCCGCCAGGGTGCGAGGTAGCGCTCGCATCGCACGTCCAGCACCTTGGCGCCGGTGCAGATCGCGGTCAGCGTCTTGTCGACGAGAACCGGAGACACGCCCTCGATCGTGATCCGGTGCTGGCCCGCTGCCAGCGACCTCGTGCCGCGTCGCGTGACAGATGCGCGATCCTCGAGCACGGTGACTGCGGTGATCGGCGCGTTCACGGCTCTCTCCGATTGCCGTCGACGAGCTCGAGCTTGCCGGCGATCTTGATCTCGTAGCGCGCCTCGAGTCGACGCTTCGTGCCCGACGGCAGCGCGAGCTTCCAGCGATGGCCACCGCGCAGTCGCTGCTCACGCGGAGCACCTGGATCGGGTGTCCACCGCTCCCACGGCGGATCGACCTTGCCGGTGATGATCTCGAGCTCGTCATCACCCTCGCGCTTGACCGGAACCCGCTCGCGAACTTCGAGGTCGATCACGCGGCCCGACAGGTTGTCGACGTCGATCGTGATGGCGTGGACGAGCCGGACCGCGCCGCGCAGCATGCCCGCCGCTTCCTCGTGGAACTCGACGTTCCGGGCGACCTTGACCGAAGCGTCGACACCGAGCCCGATCTCGACGATCGCGCCGGGTGGGGTGGTCTCGACGGTGCTCGTCACGAGGAACCGGCCGCGATCGTAGATGTCGATCGGCCCAGGCAAGAGCGGGCCGGCGAACGGATTCGTGATCTGCGCGACGCGGAACACGTCCGCCTGTTCGCGCGGGACCGTCACGTGCCGCAGCTTGGCCGTGCTCGGTTTCGCGGTCACCGCGATCGCATGCCACGCCCCGTCGGCAGTGACGTCGACAGCACCGTCACTCGTGAAGGCGTAATCGTAGCTGTGGGCCCAGGCAGTCACGCACCCCGTGGGTAGCGGCAACCCGGCGAGCTTCGCGGCAACGGTCGCGAGCTCCTGTGCGATCAGGCCAGCATGGTGATCCGGTTGCGCCGCGATCAACGTCCCGCGCGAAGGCGACGACGCCGGCGCCATGCGGAGGTTCCCATAATCGAGGCGAGGCACCGCCGCGGCGGGGAGCGGCGGCGGCGCGGGCGGCGGCCCTGCGGATCTGCTGAGGCTCAGAGG
>JACCQV010000210.1 GCA_013813945.1 Deltaproteobacteria bacterium
CGCCGGCGAGAAGGTCGGCCTGGTCGGGCCCAACGGCGCCGGCAAGAGCACGGTGTTCCGCATGATCGCGGGCGAGGAGCAGCCCGACGACGGTGCCATCGAGCGCCCGCGCAAGCTCACGCTCGGCTACTTCCGGCAGGACGTCGGCGAGCTCAAGGGTCGCAGCATCATCGCCGAGACCTGCGCAGGTGCCGGCGAGGTGGCAGTCCTCGGCGAGGAGCTCGCGATCCTGACCGCGAAGCTCGAGGATCCCGGCGATGACCTCGACCAGGTCGTGACGCGGTTCGGCGAGGTCCAGGCCCGCTATCAGGACCTCGGCGGCTACGAGCTGGAAGCCAAGGCGCAGGCGATCCTCGCCGGCCTCGGCTTCCACGACGATCAGACCCAGAACGATGTCGGCACGCTCTCGGGCGGCTGGAAGATGCGCGTCGCACTCGCGCAGATCCTGCTCGCGCGACCCGACGTTCTGCTGCTGGACGAACCGACCAACTACCTGGACCTCGAGTCGATCCTCTGGCTCGAGATGTTCCTTCGCGACTACCCAGGCACGGTCGTCATGACCTGCCACGACCGCGAGATCATGAACCGCGTGGTGGCCAAGATCGTCGAGATCGACGGCGGCGAGCTGCGCACGTACGGCGGCAACTACGACTTCTACGAGAAGGCCCGCGTGATCGAGACCGAGCGCCGCGAGGCCGAATACGCGCGCCAGCAAGCACGGCTCGCCAAGGAGAGCCGGTTCATCGAGCGTTTCAAGACTCACGTGGCGAAGGCGTCGCAGGTCCAGAGCCGGATCAAGAAGCTCGACAAGGTCGAGAAGGTCGAGCCGCCGAAGCGGATCATCGAGAAGACCTACGACTTCGGCACGCCGCAGCGCTCGGGCGACGACGTCGTCAAGATCGAGGGGATCAGGAAGGCGTACGGCGACCGCGTCGTCCACTCTGGCCTCACGTTGACGATCGCGCGCAAGGAGCGCTGGGCCGTGATGGGCGAGAACGGCGCCGGCAAGTCCACGCTGCTCAAGATGATCGCGGGCGCGTTGACGCCCGACGCGGGGAAAGCAGCGATCGGCGCGTCGGTGACGATGGGCTACTACGCCCAGCACGTGATGGAGGCGCTGACCGCGGATCACACGATCCTCGACGAGCTCCAGGAGCACGCGCCGAGCGCGAACCAGGGCACGCTGCGCAGCCTCGCCGGCGCGTTCGGGTTCCACGACGATGACGTGTTCAAGCCGGTGCGCGTGCTGTCGGGCGGCGAGAAGGCGCGGCTCGCGCTCGCCAAGCTCCTCTACGACGCGCCCAACCTGCTCGTGCTCGACGAGCCGACGAACCACCTCGACATCGTGACCAAGCGCGCGCTCGTCAAGTCGCTGGCCGACTACGACGGCACGCTGATGTTCGTCTCCCACGACCGCCAGTTCCTTCGGGCGCTCGCGAATCGCGTGCTCGAGCTGTCCTCGACGGGTGGTCCTCGCATCTACGGCGGCAGCTACGACGAGTACGTCGCGTCCACTGGACGCGAGGCTCCCGGCATGCGCGTGCAGTAGGTCTTGCGTCGTCTGGCAACAGGACTCATGTTCATTCTTACAAAGAGATGGACATCCAGAACGTCGGGGGCTCGCCGGGAGGAATGAAGACGTTTCTCCTCGGCATCATCATGCTCGTCGTTGGCGGGTATCTGCTGTTTCACCAGGTCGACATCCACGGCGGATACTGGAGGTTCAACTCCCTTGGTGGCGCTGGATCGAGCTTCGGGATCACCCTGATCCCTCTCCTGTTCGGGATCGGGATCTTGTTCGTGAACGGCCAATCGATGGTGGGCCGACTGCTGACCGGCGCCGGCGCCCTGGTGATCATCGTCGGGATTATCGTGAATCTGGACATGCACTTCCGGCGCACGTCGCTGTGGAACACCCTGACGATGCTGATCTTGATCGTCGGCGGCATCGGCCTGATCGTCCGCGCCGTGCTCCCCATGGACCCGAACAAGCAGCAGGGCCCACAGCTCCCCCAGGTCCCTCCTCCTCGGGAGTGAGGGCATGTTAATATTCTGACGTGGCGAGCGACGAGAGGGGGAAGCGCCCCGTCGGAACGCAGTACGGGGTCGGACCGATCACACCCGCGCCGATGTCTCGTGCGCTAGGCGGCGGCGCGGCCGTTCCGATGATCTCGAACTACGAGACGCCGACGTTCGAGACCTCCGGGTTCAGCGGCGACATCACCACGCAGCCGGGCAACGACCTCGAGCCAGGTACGCGCATCAAGCAGTACGAGCTGATCCGCGAGCTCGGGCGCGGCGGCATGGGCGTCGTCTACGCCGCGCGCGATCTCAAGCTCGGCCGGCGCGTCGCGATGAAGTTCCTCCGCCACGTCGATCGCGAGGTGATCGATCGGTTCCTCGTCGAGGCGCGCGCAACGGCGCAGTGCAATCACGACAACATCGTCATCATCTACGAGGTCGACGAGTTTCACGGCATGCCGTACATGGTCCTCGAATTCCTCGAGGGCAAGACGCTGCGCGAGTTCATGGGCCCGTTCGGGAACGCCACGCCGATGCCGTCGTCGCGCGTCGTCGAGCTGATCCTTCCGGTCGCGCGCGCACTCGACCGTGCTCACTCACTGGGGATCGTGCACCGCGATCTCAAGCCCGAAAACGTCCTCGTGACGAACGGCGGGCAGGTGAAGGTCCTCGACTTCGGCATCGCGAAGGCGCTCGGCTCGACCGAGAACCGACGCCACAACCGTCATGAAGCCCCGCGCAGTGGCGACCTCATGCTGACGGCCGAAGGCGCGCTGGTCGGCACGCTGCCGTACATGTCCCCCGAACAGATGGGGATCGACGAGATCGATCATCGCTCCGATCTGTTCGGCCTCGGTCTGATCATGTTCGAGATGATCGCGGGGCGGCACCCCGTCGAGCCACTCGCGAGTGACACGCTGATGGCGAACCTCGTCAGCACCGACCCGATGCTGTCGGTGCGCAGCGCGGTCCCCGATCTGGCGGACGGTCTGGTCCAGGCCATCGATGGCTGTCTGCGCAAGGCGAAGGCCGACCGCATGAGCAGCGCCGGCGAGCTCGCGCGGCGGCTCGAGGATCTGCTGCCGGGACGCCACGGGCGTCAGCTCGCCGAGGGCGAGAGTCCCTACCCTGGCCTGACCGCGTTCCAGGAGCAGGACGCCGACCGGTTCTTCGGTCGCAGCCGCGACGTCGCGCGCATGGTCGCGCGGGTCCGCGAGCTGCCGCTGACCGGCATCGTCGGTCCGTCGGGCGTCGGCAAGTCATCGTTCATCCGCGCAGGTGTCGGTCCAGCGCTCAAGGCGTCGGGAGAGATCTGGGACGTCGTCACCCTGCGACCGGGGCGGCATCCGATCGCGGCGCTGGCCACCGTCGTCGCCAAGCTGACCACCCGCACCGGCCCCACCGCGACCGGCGCGCTCGGCGAGCACGACGTGATGATGCACCGGCTGCGAACCGAGCCGGGCTACCTCGGAGCCACGCTGCGAACGCGCGCCGCGGCAACCGACAGCCACACGCTTCTGTTCGTCGATCAATTCGAGGAGCTCTACACGCTCGTTCCGAGTGTCGAGGAGCGCCGTGCGTTCACGGCCGCGCTCGCTGCCGTCGCGGATGACACCTCGGCGCCTCTGCGCGTCGTGGTCTCGATGCGCTCCGACTTCCTAGACCGCGTCGGTGAGGACGCGCGGTTCATGGAGGAGCTGTCGCGTGGCCTGGTGTTCCTGTCGGCCCCCGACCGCGATGGTCTGCGCGAGGCGCTCGAGGCTCCCGTCGAGATGGTCGGCTACCGATTCGAGAGCTCCGCGATGGTCGGCGACATGCTCGAAGCTCTCGCGAACACGCCCGGCGCGTTGCCACTCCTGCAGTTTGCCGCTGCGAAGCTGTGGGACGCCCGCGACCGCGATCGCCGGTTGCTGACGATGACGAGCTACCAGGCGATCGGCGGCATCAGTGGTGCGCTCGCGACGCACGCCGACGACGTCGTACGCAACATGAGCTCGCCGATGCAAAAGCTCACGCAGCGCGTGTTCCGGCAGCTCGTCACGCCAGAGCGAACGCGCGCGATCGTCGAGATCGCTGACATCTATCAGCTGAGCAAGACGCCGGAGGAGATCACGCGCGTGATCGATCTGCTCGTCCAGGCTCGCTTGCTGATGGTGCAGAACCGCTCCGATGGGAGCGGCGCCTCCGTCGAGATCGTGCACGAGTCCTTGATCGATCGCTGGCCGACCTTGCGGCGCTGGCTCGACGAAGATCAAGAGGACGCCGCGTTCGTCGCGCAGCTGTCCGCCGCGGCGAAGCAATGGGAGACGAAGGGCCGGTCCTCGGGCCTGCTGTGGCGAGGCGAGGCCATGGAGGAAGCGCGGCGCTGGTACACGGCCCGGCCGCGCACCCTGGCGCAGCGCGAGCAGGCGTTCCTCAATGCGGTGTTCGGTCTCGCGCAGCGTGGCAAGCGGGTGCGTCGCACGGTGGTGATCGGCGCGTTCATCTTGCTCAGTGCGGGCGCTGCGGGAGCCTTCATCGCGTTGATGGAAGTCCGCGCGGCCAAGGAGAAGGAATCCGCGGCACTGAAGGACGCGCAGCAAGCCACCGCCGCCGTGGCCGCGCAGTTCGAAGCGCTGCAGACGGCACAGGCGCGTGAGAAGCAGGCTGCCGCGCAGGAGAAGAAGGCCGAAGAAGATCGACGCCTCGCGCAGATCGCCGCCGCGCAGGCCGGCAAGGCACTCGGTCTCAGCAAGGAGCAGCTCGAGGCCGCGAACATCGCGCTCCAGAAAAAGGCCGCCGAGGCGCAAGCCGCTCAGGTCGCCGCCGAAGGCTCGCGCAAGAAGGCCGTGGAAGCCGCGGCAGAGGCGCAGCGCGCGAAGGCTCAGCTCCAGGTCAAGCTCGACGCGGAGAAGCAGCGCGTGCGTCAGCTCGAGGAAGAGAAGCGCAAGCTCTCGACCAAGCTCAAGGACTGATCGCGTTCAGAACGCGCCGCTGAGCGTGAACGCCGCGCCACCGGGCATCGGCGTGATCGAAGGCGTCATTCGCTCGACGCTGTTCGGATACACGGTGCGGCCACGGTTCATGTACAGCATCACGGCGCCGGTCGCGACCGTCGCGCCGCCGGCGATCATGAGGCTGATGGCGACGACGTTCTTGGCCCGCGAGCTGTCGTCGAGACCCTGGATGTTCACGGGCAGGTCACTCTCCGGACACGACCGCGACGGGCACTGGGCCTCGACCGCCGCGTCGTAGGTATCCCGATCGCTCACGGACCACACGTTGAGCATCACGCCGAACCCGCCGACCACGAAGCCGCCGGCGAACACGCCCCACGGGACCCATTGCGACCAGCGATGCTCCACGCGCGCAGCCTTCGCGAGCGGATCGAGCTTGATCACCACGGACTGCTGCTTGCCACCGATCGCGATGATCTCGACCGTGCGGGTCAACAGGCCGTCCTTGGTGCCGACGATCTGGTGCTGGCCGGGCTCCACGCGTCGGACCTCGATCGCGGGGCAGCGCGCGAGGTGCTTCCCGTCGAGCGTGAGCTTCACGTTCGGCTGCGTGCACTGGATCGTCACGTCGGCGAACTGGGTCGCGAGCAGCTTCTCGTACGACAGCGCCTCGTTGTAGACCGCCTCTTCGAGAGGCGCCGCGCCGTACTTGAGCGCGAGCTTGAGATCCACCGACGCATCGATGTGACGGTTGAGCTGGATCAGGCAGCGGACGATGTTGAACCGGATCGCCGGGTGGTCCCAGTGACCGACGGCGGACTGGTACTCCTTGAGCGCTTCTTCGTACTTCCGCTCCAGGAACAAGGCGTTGCCTGCCTCGAGGAACTTCTGCGCGCTGGCCTTCTGCGCATCGGTGATCCCGAGCGACCACGGGGGAACCTGGGCATGTGCGGGCGCAACGCTCGCGAGCACGCCAGCGAAGGCGAGTCCGAGCCAGGTACAGGTGCGGCGGGTCATGAGCGTCGACGCCATTATCTCCTATTCGTCCTCGTCGTCGGAGGACTTCTTCTTCTTCTTCTTTTTCTTCTTCTTCTTCTTGTCCGACTTCTTTTCGACTTTCTTGTCCTCGACCTCGGGCGGCGGTTCCTCCGCCTTCGGCGCAGGTGGCAGGATCTTCACGAACTTCGCACCCGCGCCGGGCTCGTCGACCGCGAGCGCCTCCTGGAGCGCGATCATCTTCCAGTCGTCGCCGTTCTTCTCGAAGACCGCGAACACACGCAGCGGCAGGGGCGCCTCGTCCTTCTCGACCCGGGGGACGGGCGCGGTGACCCAGGCGAGCTCACCGTCGGGTGTGACCTCCGCGGTGATCTCGCCCGACGTTGCTGCGCGGGTCTCGGCTTCGATCCGCTTCTTCCACAGCTTCTTGATATTCTTCTTGCCGCGAGTGACCTCGCCGCTGGCAGGCCCGATCACGACCGCGTCCGTGCGGCTCCCGAGATCGTCGCCCCACTGCTGCTGGTCGAGCAGGCCCTTCTTGAACCGCTCGACGGCTCCTTCCGCCTCGGGGGCGATGTTCTCTGGCGCGCTCGCACCCGGCGGCACGATCGCATCCTTCTTGAGCTCGGAGCGGATCTCGCGCATCGGCGGCGTGTGCGCCAGCGCGGCGACGGTGAGCCGAAAGAAGTCATCGTCGCTCGACATGATCGCGACGACCGACATCTGCGAGCCCTCGATGTTGACGACATCGACGGCCC
>JACCQV010001185.1 GCA_013813945.1 Deltaproteobacteria bacterium
GCTCCGCCTGACCCGCAGGCCACATCGCGTCGCGCGCGACCGTGTCGAACAGCGGCGGCGCGAACCCCGGCAGCTGCCAGTGCCCGGCGAGCATCCCCGAGAACGCGCGCAGGTACCCGACACGGCCGTCGGGATCGGCGACCACGAGCACGCCGAACATCTTGCCTCCGCCATGCGTGTCGAGCTCCGCGAGCGTGATCGCGAACGCGCCGGCCCGCAGCATCGCGGCGAGCTCGTCGGCCGCGCGGCGCGCGAGCGGATGCGGCGGAGCGTGACCGAACGGACTCGCAAACACCGCCGGCAGGTCGGCCGCCGCGGGTTGCGGGTCGAAGTACGTGACGACCGACGGCATCGCGGCCGCAGCCTAGCACCCGCACGCGCTATGCTCGGGCGATGTTGCGCCGTCGCCTCTGCCTCCTCGTCGCCGCGCCCTTTCTGATCGTCGTTGGATGCGGCGGCAAGAAGGAGGAAGCCCTGCGGTTGTTCGAGATCAAGCACAGCAGGTACGGCTGCGTGATCCGCGAGGGCTCGAACGAGCCATATGCAGATGCCTGCGATCAGAAATACTCCGTCGCGAAGAAGGACAAGGAGACCGAGCTCGTCGCGATGATCCCGAGTGGCGTCTGTTACATGCGCCCGGCGGACTGCACGAAGGTCGACTGTCTGCAGGCCGAGGTCCCGTGTCCGCCGGGACCGGACAAGGCGATGCCGCCGAAGTCGGGCCAGTGGAAGGTCGAGAAGACCGATACCGAGTGCCGGGTCACGCCGAAGCCGCCGACGTACAAGAATGCGCGGATCGCGCCGTACGACATGCCGTGTCCCGACTATCCGGAAGGGACGGTGGGCGTCCGGCGAGGCCTCGGCGAGAATCGCAGCCGGTGCCAGGTCGACGACGGCTTCGAGTGCGCCCTCGACGACAGCACGTGCACGCCACCACCGGCCGTGTACGTCGCGTGCCCGCCGAAGTGACTACTTCTTCTTCTTCGTGATCCGCACTTCTTCGACCGCGCGATCGGTCGCCTGAACGATCTCGATCTGCTGACCGGCGACGGTGATCAGCTCGCCGGGCGTCGGGATCCGACGCAGCTTCTCGATCAGCAGCCCCGCGATGGTCTCGTAGTCGTCGCTCTCCGGGAGCTTGAGATCGAGCTCCTTGTTGACGCGTGCGACGCTGGTGCGCGCTTCGATCTTCCAGACGCCTGGCTTCTCCGCGCGGATCGCCGACGGCTCGGTGTCGTACTCGTCGTCGAGATCGCCGACGATGATCTCGACGAGATCCTCGATCGTGACGATGCCGACGGCGCCGCCGTACTCGTCGACGACGATCGCCAGGTGCTGCTGCTCGCTCTGCAGCTGAACGAGCAGATCACTTGCTTTCATCGTCTCGGGCACGTAGCTCGGCGGGTGGGCCAGGGTCGAGACCTGCCGGCCATCGCTCTTCCCCGCAGCCTGAAGCAGATCGAACACGTGGACGATGCCGATCACGTCATCGACGCGCGAGCGATAGATCGGCATTCGCGAGTGCTGCTTGTCAGCGACCTCGAGCGCCGCCTCCATGATCGAGGCATCTTCGGGCAGCGCCGTGACCTCGGACAGCGGGACCATCAGTTCGCCGACCTTGTACTCGGAGAGCTCGAACACGTTCGCGATCATCTCGCGTTCGTCGGCGCCGATCTCCGGCTTGTCGGTCTCGGGCTCACTCTCGATCAGCATCGCCAGCTCGTCGCGCGTGACGAACGCCTTCTTGCGATCCGTGCGAGTCAGCCGCGTCACCAGCGCGGCATAACCGCCGACGAAGAACACGATCGGACGCAGGACGTACGAGGCGAGCCGCAGCCAGGTCGCAAGACCGTCGACGACCTTGTCCGCCTGGATCTGGACGATCGCCTTCGGCACGAGGTGTCCGAGCACCAGAAGAGGCGGCACCGCGAGCAGCGGGGCCCACAGCGGCGAATACCCGCGATCCACGAGCTCGATCGCGACGCCGATCACCGCGATGAGTAGCGCGAGGTTCGCACCGACGAGCGTGGTCGCCAGCGTGACCTGCGGAACACCGAGCATGCGCTCCGCGCGAACGGCCGCAGCGTTGCCGCCAGCCGCACGCCCGCGCATGCGAGTGCGATCGGCGCCGGACAGCGCGACCTCCGCGCTCACGAAGAACGCCTGCATCAGCACGCACCCGACCAGAAGGAAGATCAGGGTCGACGTTGCCATCATGATGGCTTGGTCCCCCCGCGCAGCTCGCTCACGTCGACCGCGGGCGGCGTGACCTCATCGACGACGTGAATCTTGTGCAGCGATCGAGCTGGAGCCTCGATCTCGCCGGCGGTCTCGGGTTGCAGCTCGACCTCCGCGCTGAGATCGCTGCCGTCCATCTTGCTCACCGGCTCGCTGGTGTCGGTCCCGATGTGCTCGCTGGATGAGCGGAGGGTCGGAACCCCCGCTACCGGCGTGCGCAGGCGCGGCCGCCCCGGAATCGAGCTCTGGAGCTCGGCGCGCTCGTCACGGAGCTGACCGAAGATCTGCGCGAGCAGGTCGTCCATCGTGACGAGGCCGAGCACCTTGCCGTACTCGCTGACGACGATCGCCATGTGGACCTTCTTCTGCTTGAAGGTCAGGAACAGCCGCTTGACCGGCGTCGTTCGCGGCACGAACAGCGGCTCGTGCAGCAGCTCACCGAGCGGACGGCCCATCGGCTGCCCCGCAGCGACGCGCACGAGGTCCTTCGCGTTGAGGATGCCGCGGACGTTGTCGAGCGACTTCTGGAAGATGGGCACCCGCGAGAAGCCGCGCGCCGCGAGCTCCTTGACCAGACGCTGCATCGGGAGGTCGTAGGACAGCGCGAAGATCCGCTCGCGCGGAGTCATCACCTGGCCGACGTTCTTGTCCGAGAACTCGAAGACGCGGTGGATCAGGCGGCGCTCGCGCGCGTCGACCTGGCCTTGCGCCGAGCCGGCATCGAGCAACGAGCGGAACTCTTCCTCCGACAGATCGCGTGTCGGCCGGGTGCGCGCTGCTTCACCGAGCGGCGCGAGCAACACGGACGTCACGACCTGGACGATGAGGCGGAACGGCGTCACCAGGAACATGAAGATCGACAGCGGGATCACGCAGATCCGCGCCCACACGAGCGGCGCCTTCGCCGCGAGTGTCTTCGAGGTGACCTCGGCGAACAGGACGATCAGCGGCAACGTGACGGCGAGCGTGATTCCTCCGATCGCCCACAGCGACGAGCCGGCGAACATCCCGAGCACCTGGGTCAGCACAATCACGGCGAGCAGACCGTTGAACGCCTCGTTGCCGACGAGCACGGTCGCGATCAGGCGGCGCGGCCGCTCGAGCATCGCCACGATCCGGCGATCGACGAAGCTCTGGGACCGCGCGAGCTGCTCGCGATCGACGCGGCGAAGCGAGAACAGCGCGACCTCGGTCCCGGAGCAGAAGGCCGAGCCAATCACACAGATCACGGCGAGTGGAATCGCGAGCGACAGGTCGACGATCGTCAAGAGGTTGCCTCTACCAGCGGGAACGTCGCGACGAAGATCGATCCCTGGCCCGGCGAGGTGTCGACCCAGATCCGTCCACCGTGCGCCTCGACGTAGGCCTTCGCGAGCGTCAAGCCGAGACCGGTGCCACCGAACGCGCGCGTCGACGACGAATCGACCTGGAAGAACGGCTCGAAGATCTTCGCGACCTGATCGCGCGAGATACCGATGCCGGAGTCGGAGACCACCAGCTGAACCCCGAGCGGAGACTCCGACGTCGTGCTCGGTCCGAGTGGTCCCGTGCGCACGGCAACGCCGACCTTGCCGTGGTCGGGCGTGAACTTCACCGCGTTGGACAGCAGGCTCGAGACGACCTGTCGGATCTTCTTGCGGTCACCGACGACCACGCCATCCGACTGGGCCTCGAGCTGGATCGCGATCCCGCGGCGCCCGGCCTGCGGCTGGAACGTCGCGACCTCGCTCGCGACGACATCGGCCAGTGACAGCGCCGAACGATCGAGTGCGAGCTGTCCGCTCTCCAGCGAGGACACATCGAGCACGGCCGTGATCAGGCCGAGCAGCTGATCGGCCTTGCCGAGGATCGTCGTCAGGTAGTCACGTTGTTCGGTCGACACCGGGCCGGCCAGACCCTCGGCCATCATCTCCGCGTATCCGATCACCGACGTCAGGGGCGTCCGGAGCTCGTGCGACATCGTCGCGAGAAAGTTCGACTTGAGTCGATCGAGCTCCTCGAGTCGAGTGACTGCACGCTGCAAGCGCTGGTTGTGCTCGGTCAGCTCGCCGAACGTGACCCGCATGGCTTCCTCGTGCGTCGCCGCCGCGAGGTCGCGCGCGTGGGCGTGGTGGACGAGCAGCTCGAGTGTCTCGGCCGCGAGCGACAGCGCAGCATCGGCGTTGTCCCCCGACGCTGCGAGCTGACAGAGCGGGTCGCCCGCGTGCTCGATCGGGCGCCGCGGTGGGCCTGCGCCGTCATCGCCCGCGAGCCGGCGACCCTTCAGATCGTGAATCGCCATCGAGCAGCCAAGCGCCTTGCGGATCGACGCGATCAGCTCGTCGAGCTCGCTGGAGGGCACCAGGCGAGCCAGCTCGATCGGGTCGTCGAGCGTCCGGCCTCGGTTCACCCGTCTATTTTACCATGGTTACGCCTACATGCTCGGCGAGTGCCCCGCGGAATGTGGCGCTGTCGATGCCGAGCCGTCCCGCGAGCTTGAGGTCCTGGTCGAGGGCCTCCCACGCTCGCCCCACGAGCTCGAAGAACGTGTCGACCACGCCCTCACCCGACGTGGCGCACGCACCCAGTACGAGGCGATCTGGATCTCCGAACCGATCCACGGCAGCGAGCGGGACCGCATCCGGCAGGTCCCGCTTGTTGTACTGAACGACGATCGGCAGGGCGCCGAGTCCGAGCGATACGAGATTTGCCTGGAGGTTCTGCCACGACGATCGGTTCGCTTCGCGATGATCGGGACGCGAATCCGCGACGAACACGACGCCGTCGGCACCGGCGAGCACGACCTTGCGGGTGGCCTCGTGCACCGGCTGACCCGGCACCGTGTAGACCTTGATCCGGAACGAGAACCCCGAGGCGCGGAAGAAGATCGGCAGAAGATCGAAGAACAGCGTGCGGTCGTCGCGCGTATCGAGCGTCATGAGGCGGCCGCGGTTCAACGTGTCGACCTTGCCGTGGAGCGCGCGCAGGTTGCTCGTCTTCCCGGAGAGCGGCGGCCCGTAGTAGACGAGCTTGAGCGTCAGCTGTCGCTCCGTGAAGTCGACCTGCGCCACGTCGCGACCCTACCGCACCGTCATCGACTGGTAGGTCGTGTACGCCAGCCCGACGAGGATGAGCATGATCACGATACCGAGAATCAGCTTCGCGGATGCGTACGACGAGGGACCCTTGTCGGGACGCGGCGAGGCTGTCGTCAGGAGAGCAACCTCGGCAGCGCGACGGAGCCGATCGAGCTGGCGCTCCGCGACGGGATCCCGTGCATCCCCGATCTCGCGGAACGGTGGGCCGGCTTCTCCGCGGACCTCGCGATAGCGCGACACGGCCCACGAGTAGCACCCGTGCAGCGTGGTCAATCGCAGGAGCTCGTCGTGCGCGGCGGCGTCATCCCAATGTGCCTTGACGCGCTCCCATGCAACCCGCGCGACGTCGGGCACGGTGTCGTCGAGCTGACTCGAGAACCCCGACATCTTGTCCGCGCGAAGCCCGCACTTCGGGCATGCGGTCGCGTTGCCTTGCGCGGTGCCGCACTTCGGACACGAGGAGGTCGCCGAGGCCGCCACCGTTCGATCTTACAACACCGGCCGCATTGGCACCGGGGTGACGATCAACACGAAGAGCACGAGCATCCCGATCGCCTGGAGTCGGCGCCGGGGATCGAGCAGCTCCTCGCTGACCGGAGGGTGATACTCGCCCGCCTGACGCCGCATGAAACCGAGCAGGACTGCCCACATGCACCACGGGATCGCCCCGTACGAGGCATAGCTGAGCGCGGCGAACAGGTCCTTCCCGGCGCCGAACGCACTGACCAGCATGATCGAACCTACGGCGATTCCGACGGCAGGAAGCGCGATGTTGAGGCGCTGCGACAGTCGCTCGTGCCGCTCACCGAGGGCCGCGCGCGCCACGTGGCCACCATCGAGCTGCCCGATCGGCATCAGGTTGATCGCGGTGACGAGCAGGCCGACCCACGCCGCGAGCGCCATCGGATGCAACTGGACGTCGACACCGTCGCCCGGCAGCCACCTGCCGAACACGATGTACTTGATCACGGCGTACAGGATCGAGTTGCCCTCGATCGCGGTGTCCGGAAGCACCGGCCCGACCTCGGAGAGGTGCAGCCCGATCACGAGCAGGGGGATCGCGACGATCAGCCCGGCGACCGGGCCCGCGGCGCCGACATCGAACAGCGCGTTGCGATCGGTGATCGGGCTCTTCATGCGGATCACCGCGCCCAGCGTTCCGAACGAGATCTGCGGTGGGAGCGGAATGAAGTAGGGCAGCGACGCATCCACGCCGCGCATCCGGCCGACGATGTAGTGGCCCGCCTCGTGACAGAGGAGGATACCCATCAGGGTCCCGGCGAAGTACGGCCCGCCGTACCACCACGTCGTCGCAAACGAAGCGACGAACAGGAGCGTATGTGCCCAGATCGACTGCGCCCAGATCGATTTCACGAACGGACAGCTTACCCCTCGCAGCGCTACGGGGCCACGATCAGCTGGTCGCCTTGGACCTCGAGAACGTTTGGCTCGCGTGCAAGCTCGCCGTCGGTATCCATCGCAGCGGGCCCGCATGCGCCATCGTCGAGCTTGGCGCGCGCGATCGCCGCTCGCAGCGCCGCGCGCGGATCCTTCGCTGCACCGGCGTCACGGCGTGCTCTGCCGACGAGCATCGCCGCATCGTGAGCCTGCGCGGCAGCGGTGCTCGGCGTCCGGCTCGTTCGCTGCTGGAAGTCGGCGGAGAACACGGCCCCCGTGTCGCCGCCCAGCCCTCCGACGAAGGCGTCGACGATCAGTGCGCCTTGCACCGCGTTGCCGCCGCGGATCGGTAGGGAGGGATGGTTCCAGCCGCTTCCTCCGACGAGCTGGACGACCTGCGGCAGGTTGCCGCCGTGCTTGCGCTGCAGCATCGCTGCATCCGGGAACTCCATCGTGCGCAGCTCGACGCCGTAGTACGGCAAGAACGCAGCGACGATTGCCGCGCGATCGTAGCGATCGGGGAGAAACAGCAGCGAGTACGGAATGTCCGGCGAGAACGTCACCCAGCCCTTCTTCCCGTGGCTGCGCAGGTGCGCCGCGAGCCGCGGGTTCAGCGCCGGGATCAGGTTCAGGAACTTCTTGATGTCCGCTTCGAGCTCGCCGCTCGTCGGATCGTAGGCACCTTGCCCGGTGACCGCGAGCCCGAGCTTGGTCGCCTCGGCGATGAAGGCGTCCGCTGCTTCCTGGCCGACGTCATCGCGCGGCGCGAAGACACCGACGGTGGGGAAGTTCTCGGCGGCGGCAAGCCGTGCGACCTCGCGGCCTTCATCGGCGGGCGAGTCGACGAGCCGGAACACACCCGCCGCTGGATCCGCGCCGTCCGCCGGCGCGAGCAGTGCGATGGGAATCTGATGCAGCGAGGCAGCGCGAGCCGCGGCGATCGCCTCGCGGTGCCCCACCGGTCCGATGATCCCGACCGCGCCTCTTGCGATCGCCGCCTCGACGGCCGTCGCTGCGCCTGCGGGCTCACCGCGCGTATCGAGAAACACCCACTTCGTACCACTCGCAGGAGCCAGCTGGATCGCGATGCGGAGCTCCGAGCCGATCGAAGCGAAGCGCCCCGTGAGTGGCAGCAGCACCGCGATCACGCTCGGGTCCACGGGCGGCGCGGCGAGCCGGGTGGCAAGCGCCGCGAGCTCCGCGTGGACCGCTGCCTCATCGGCGGCGTTGGTTGCGCGTGCGATCAGCGCCCTCGCCTCTGCCTCATCTCCCCGGTGGAACGCGAGGCGTGCCGCGCGGAGAGCAAGCCGTGCCGCCGGAGCCGCATCACCGATCCGCTCGAGTGCCGTCAGGACCCGGGCCTCGTCGAGCGCGTCGATCGCTGCGGCATCGAGCTTCGTGATGTCGACCGCGGTACCGGCGGTATCTCCCGCGCCCTCGGACACCGCGTGCGACTCACCGTAGCGTGCCGTCCCTTCGCGCTCGACCCACTCGCCCCTGGGCGGGCGCGCACCACAGGCCCCGAGTACAGCGACCGCACCGAGGACGAACACGCGCCCCATACGCCTCACTCGTCCAGCAGGGAACGAACGCGATCAAGCAGGCCCTTCGGGCGCGCCGCGGGCAGCTGCGCCTGCCCTTCGCTGCGTCCGAGCTCCTCGATCAGCTCGCGCTGGCGCGGGGTGAGCTCCGTCGGGATCTCGACCCGGATCTCGACGAGGTGATCGCCGCGCGGCGCGGTCTTCCCCGATGCCTGCGGGACGCCTCGGCCGCGGACGCGGAACACGCCGCCAGGCTGGGTGCCCTCGGGGATCCGGATCTTCACCGGACCGTCGAGCGTGGTCACCTCGATCACGGCACCGAGCGCCGCCTGCGAGAACGTGATGACGAGGTCACTGCGCACATCGATGCCGTCGCGGCGAAACGTTCCGTGCTCCGCGATCCGGACCTGGACGTGGAGGTCACCGTTGGCCGCACCGCCCTTACCTGGCTCGCCCTCGCCGCGCAGCGTCTTGACCGTGCCCTCCTTCATTCCGGCAGGGATCACGATCGTCAGCTGGCGAGGGGATACCGACGGGGACCCGTCATTGGGTAGCGTGATGGTCTTGCTGGCGCCGAACGCCGCTTCCTCGAAGCTGACCTCGAGCGTGTAGCGGATGTCCTTGCCCTTTTGCTTGCCGCGCCGGCGCCGGAAGACATCGTTGATGATCTCCTGCGCGGCATCGACGACGGCGCCGAGCCCGCTCGAGCTGTCATCCGCGTGGCCCCAGCGATCGTAGCGCGCGCGTGTCTCGCGAACGGACAACACGGCGTAGGCCTCGTTGATCTCGCGGAACTTCTCGCCCTCGTCCGCGGAGTTGACGTCGGGATGGTACTTGCGTGCGAGCTCGCGAAACGCGCGCTTGATCTCGGTTTCGGTTGCATCTCGCGACAGGCCGAGCACCACGTAGTAATCGCGCTTGCGGCGCGCCATCAGCGATCACCAGAGCCGGCGTCGCCGCTGTCGGCAGCAGCGTAGATCGCCTCGCCGATGCGCTGCGCGGAGACCTCGAGTCGATCCACGGTCTCCTGCACCCACGCGAGCTCTTCGCCCTCGAGACCCGCGCGGCACTCCGCGAGCTCCTGCACCAGGAACTCACGCTCGTCCTCGGGGAGCAGTGCACCGAACTCGGCCATGGCCTTCTCGGATGAGTAGAGCAGGCCCTCGCCCTTGTTGCGAGCCTCCGCGAGCTGGCGCCGGATCTGGTCGTCGTCGGCCATCTGCGAACTTTCGGCAACGAGCCGATCGATGTCGTGCTCCAAGAGCCCGGACGAAGGGGTCACAGTGACGCGCTGATTGCGTCCGGTACCGTGGTCGCGCGCCGACACGCTCAGCACACCGTCCGCGTCGATGTCGAACGCGACCTCGAGCTTGGGGACGCCGCGCGGCGCCGGTGGGATGCCGGTGAGCTCGAAGTTGGAGAGCGACTTGTTGTCGGCCGCCATCTCGCGCTCGCCCTGGAGAACGTGAACGTTCACGAACGGCTGGTTGTCGACCGACGTGGAGAACACCTCGGTCGCGCGCGCAGGCAACGCCGTGTTGCGCGGGATGAGCCGCGTGAACACGCCGCCCGCGGTCTCGACGCCGAGAGAGAGCGGCGTGACGTCGAGGAGGAGCACCTCCTGGACCTCGCCGGTGAGCACTCCGCCCTGGATCGCGGCGCCGACCGCCACGACCTCGTCGGGATTGACGCTGCGGCTCGCTTCCCTGCCGAACATCTCCGCGACGAGAGACTGGATGCGCGGCATCCGGGTCTGGCCGCCGACGAGGATCACCACGTCGATGTCAGCCGCGGTGAGTCCCGCATCCTCGAGCGCGCGGCGGCACGGCTCGAGGGACGCCTGGACCAGCGGCTCGACGAGATCCTCGAGCTGATGGCGCTCGAACATCGTCTGCAAGTGGCGCGGACCGTCGGGCGCCGCCGCGATGAACGGCAGGTTGATCTCGGTTTGAAAAGCGCTCGACAGCTCGATCTTCGCCCGCTCCGCCGTCTCCTTGAGCCGCTGCAGCGCCATCCGATCGCCACGCAAATCCATTCCCTTGTTCGCCTGCGCGAACGTCGTCAACAGGTACTCGACGATCGCGTTGTCGAAGTCCTCTCCACCGAGGAACGTGTCGCCTGCCGTCGAGCGGACGCGAAACACACCGGCGTCGAGCTCGAGGATCGAGATATCGAACGTGCCACCGCCGAGGTCGTACACGGCGACGCGCTGGGCACCTTCCGTCTCGACCCCGTACGCGAGCGCGGCGGCAGTCGGCTCGTTGACGATGCGCAGAACATTGAGTCCCGCGATCCGGCCGGCGTCCTTGGTCGCCTGGCGCTGCGCATCATCGAAGTAGGCCGGGACGGTGATCACGGCCTCCGTGATCTGATCGCCGAGCCAGTCCTCTGCCGTCTGCCGCATCTTCTGCAGCACCAGCGCGCTGATCTCGGGCGGCGAG